>NZ_JJNY01000048.1:0-44071 GCF_000690035.1 Pseudoalteromonas sp. S3431 | reverse complement strand
CAATTGCAAGAAAGCGCCAAGTAAGTTTGGTTGATACAAAGTACTACCATTGCATATCACGTTGTGTACGCCGTGCATTCTTATGTGGGGAAGACCACTTTACAGGTGAATCCTACGAGCATCGTAGAGGCTGGGTTGAAGATAAACTGCTTGAGTTAGCCAAAGTGTTTTGTATTGATGTATGTGCTTATGCTGTTATGAGTAATCACACCCATTTAGTGCTGTATGTTGATGATAAAAAAGCGAATAGGCTTAATGATAAAGCGATTGTTATTCGCTGGCACAAGCTGTGTAAAGGCACTGTACTTACGCAAAAATACATACAGGGTGAAAAGCTAAGTAAAGCTGAACTTATCTTTTTTAATCAAACAGTAAAACAATACCGCGAGCGCCTATCAAGTATTAGCTGGTTTATGCGGTTGTTAAATGAAAACATTGCTCGCAGAGCAAATAGAGAAGATAACTGCACTGGCCGTTTTTGGGAGGGACGATTTACGTCTCAAGCATTATTAGATGAAGCAGCCCTTGCGGCCTGTATGGCGTATGTCGATTTAAACCCCATTAGAGCCAAAATGGCTAACACCCCAGAAGAGTCAGACCATACCAGCATCAAACAGCGTTTAACGTATGCAAAGGATGGCAAGCAACCAAAACAACTACAGCGCTTTGCAGGCATGCCTCGTCAAATTATGCCAAAAGGGCTGCCTTTTGAGCTTAAATCGTACCTTGAACTTGTTGAGCTAACAGGGCGCTGTATACGAGAATACAAAAGTGGTTATATTGAAAGTACACACTTACCCTTACTCGAAAGAGTTAATATCTCTCCAGAAAACTGGTTAAAACTCACCACACAATTTACGCGTGTATTTCATGGTGCAGTCGGCAGGCCAGCCTCACAAGAAGGTTATTGTGAAAACTTAAAGCGAAAGCGGCGAGCGAATATCAGTAACTGCGAAAAGCTACTGGCATAAAACTTAAACTACTCAGTAAAACTATTCAGTAATAAATCACAACTGCATTATGCAGTCATTTTCATGCGTGTAATTTAGGTTTAACAGTGATAATTGCTTATTTAATGTGTAACGCGCGGGTAAAGATATAAAAAGAGGTGAACTCTTAGCCCAAAAAAGTAAATTTAGTGGCGGCCAGATTAGTTTACAATTGGAGTGGCTGTCCAGTTTAATGCTAACAAATTGAAATACTTGAACTTAAGGTGGCTATCTGGTTTGGTCCATGATTTACAATTGGAGTGGCTGTCTAGTTTAATGCGAGCTTTGATATCACGCGTAAACATTCAACAATCGATTGTACCCAGATAGAAATCCGGCTATGGTTTGTTTATCAAGATAAATAAACAAGCTAATTTACAGGTTCGCTATGTCTCACGAAGGTTTTATCGCTCTATGAATGTTTTTCTAATAATTGCAGGTACATTAAGTGGTGTTGTAGCAACTTTGCATTTAGGTTGTATTTATTTTGGAGGTTCTTGGTATCGGTTCTTCGGTGCAGGAGAGCAAATGGCATTACTTTCTGAGCAAGGAAGTATTAAACCAACTCTTATTACTAGTGTAATTGTTCTGATTCTATCAACTTGGTCATTGTATGCATTTTCAGCCGCAGGTGTTATTTTTAAACTTCCATTCATCCGCCTAGCTCTTGTATTAATAACTTTTATTTATTTAGCCCGCGGTGTTGCAGGGTTCTTTTTAATAAATAACCCTATGGGGCGTTCGCCTGAGTTTTGGGTTTGGAGTTCTATTATTTGTTTATCTTTTGGTATTGTTCACCTTGTTGGTTTAAAACAACAATGGGCAAGCTTGTGAGTAGAGTGTAATCTAATAAAGAATCAAACAAGGGCTATTACAATTGGCTTTTGGTAAAGCATTATATTTATAGTTAACTACTTCTCACCAATAATTGACTGAACAAGGAATATTAAAATGGATAAAATGTCAGTTCACATAAACTCTAAACCTTTAGAAATTTACCCGCAAAAACAAACTTTAAAGGTGGTAGCTGATGAAGTAACCGAAAAAGCGACTGTGCACAAAGCGGCGGTTCAAAGTGACCAAGTGGATATATCCGAAGAAGGAAAAGAAAAAAGTCTGGAAGATCAAAATCGAGAGGCGTTACGTAAGTTATCAGGCAATGAAGATGTAAATCAAGCATCACAATCTGAAGGAGATCCTCTTGATGAACAGATTGCTGAAATACAAGAAAAGATAGAAAAACTACTACAGGAAACTGCATTATTACGCAGTAAAGATGATGAAGAGTCGCAGGCTAAAGTGAAGGTACTAGAAGCCGAAATTACAGGGCTTAGCACTCAACTTATTGAGTTATTGAAACAGAAATTAGAATCGGGTAAATAACAAGCACAGTAAGTATATGGTACGCAGTTGAAAACTTAAAAACGTTATTAAGTACGTAATAAAGCCGCTACCTTACTCTAAAAGCGCAGCGGCTCTTACTCCCTTTGTGAATTAATTTGATGTCATCAACATTAGCTTTGCCTCTTTGCCGTCTGTTAATACCGCGACGTTACCTTTATTAGTTATAAACACATCTCTTAATCTTCCAGCGGCCTCAGGGAAGACGTGAGACTGCGTAAACTTACCACTTACCAGATTAACGCTGTAGAGCTTTTTATCGACGAGAGTAGTGATTAGCAAATGTTGTTGTAATGAAGGGAAGGCGGTATGTTTAGAGCCGTAATACGCCATGCCGGAAGGCGCTATTGATGGCGTCCAATTAACGCTTGGTTTTTGCATGCCTTTATATTCGGTAAATGGTGAAATACGCGCTTGCGAGTAATCTTTGCCATAGGTGATTACCGGCCAGCCGTAATTAGTGCCAGCGTTTAAGTAGTTTAGCTCGTCACCGCCTGCAGGGCCGTGTTCGTGGCTTACAATTTGCTGCGTATCGTAATCATAAACTAAGCCTTGAGGGTTACGGTGACCAAGTGAGTAAACAGCATGTGCATTTGGGTTTTTGTGATTAATAAATGGGTTATCTGTTGGAATGGTGCCATCTAGGTTTATACGTAATATTTTACCAAGTTGGCTGGTGATAACCTGTGCTTGCTCTCTAAAATCAAACCCATCGCCTGTTGAAACTAATAACGTATTGTCGGGTAGGACAAGGGCGCGTCCTGCGTAATGTTGCGGTGTGTTTTTATCAGTCGCTACTTTATAAATAACGTTAGGCTTTGAAAAGTCAGTGCCATTAAACGTGGCTTTGGCAACAACAAGCCTGTTTGCGCTTGCATCACCTTGGGCATAAGTAAAAATAACTTCTTTTGAGTCGTTATAATCTGGTGATAATACAATGTCGAGTAAACCACCTTGGCCTGCAACGTATAAACCTGTTAGGTTTAATTTTACTCTTGATTGCGCATTGTTTTTAACTATAACGACGTGACCATCGCGCTCTGTAATTAACCACGTGCCGTTTGGTAGTTCAACCATGCTCCACGGAGACTGTAATTGCGTAGCCAGTGTTTTTGTACTGTATTGCTCCTTTGGTAACGCAACATCGGCATTAACAGAAAACGAAAAAAGCGAAAGCAAAGTAAAAAAAGAGATACATTGTTTACGGGGCAAGCCTTTGCTAGCATGGCCAGTATAAGAAAAAAGCTTTATTTTAAGTTGAGATAACCATGTCGTTTTTAACACGTATATTGCCTTCATTTTTAGTTTCTTGGTTACTTACATTCACACTTGCTAGCTTGTTTCATAGTCAATACGTTGTCAATCAATTAGTTAATGTAGGTGTGGTGGTGGGCTTTAGTGATCGTGCTAGTTTAACCCTTGATGATTGGTTAGGCTTATTACCTACCTACGGCGCTATTATTGCCGTAGCACTTGCCATCGCTTTTTTTGTTACCGTAAAGCTTAACAAAAAGGTTCAAAAATACAGTACTCAGTTATTTATTATCGCTGGCATTGTGGCATTTACTGTTGTGTTAATTGCCATTGAATCAATTATGAATATTCATATTATAGCGGGCGCAAGGGGCTGGGGTTTTTATGCTCAACTGCTTGCAGGCGCAGTAGGGGGTTTTGTTTTTGCGATGCTTACTAAGGCCCTAAAAACTAAGGCAATAAAAGAGCCTCAACCTTCTACTTAATAAAGCTAAGTGGCCTTATAGTAAGTGGGGCTTATAAAATGTGATTAAAGCCTACGATAGTAGACTCTCACCACAGCTTTTATAAATTCACGCCATAACTGCTTTAATTGCTTCTAAGCCTTTTTTTAGGGTATCTGCATCGGTAGCGTAGTTAATACGAATACACTCGTGCTTGTGCGCCCAGCTGTCGTCAATACCAATAAAAAAGTTGTGACCTGGGATCACATACACGTCTTGCTCTTTAAGTTGTTGATACAGTACCTCGCTTGTTATTTTTGCATCTTTAAACCACAGCCACATAAAAAATGCGCCTTCAACTTTGTGTAAATAAACAGGCAGTTCGGCAAATACTTCATCAAACAACTCAATCGCTATGTGTGCTTTATTGCGATAAAAAGGCAGTACAACGTTGCGGCACAGTGGGAGTAGTTCGTTGTCGTTAATTAAGCGTGTCACTAAACTTGGACCAATACTATTTGGCGATAACACCATGCTGCCATTTACGCGGCCAATTGCTTTAATAATCTTATTGTTTGCAACCACAATACCGCTGCGTAAACCCGGTAGGCCCAGTTTTGAAAGTGACATACATAAAATAATGTTTGAGTTCCACGTTAGGTTTGCATCGGTGTAAATACAACCTGGGAACGGATCGCCATATGCGTTATCAATAATGAGTGGAATACCATATTGCTTAGCGAGCAAATCAAGGTGTTTTACTTCATCGTCGGTAATTACGTTACCTGTTGGGTTGGTAGGGCGTGATACGCACAGCGCGCTTATGCTGCTGTCGTTAGCTAATATTTGCTCAACCGCTTTAAAATCAATTACGTATTTAAACTGTTTTGATGTGCTACCTGTATTTAAAATTTCGATATCAGGCTTTATGGCAACAAACATATCGGCTGATAAACCTTGGTCGGCATAACCTATGTACTCTGGCGCAAGGGGGAATAAAATCTTTTTGTGGCTGCCATCCGGCATTTCGCCTGCCAACATATTAAACAACACAAAAAAGTTAGCTTGGCTGCCATTACCAAGTGCTACGTTATCGGCGCTAATATCCCATGCGTACTCTTTACTTAGTTGGCCTGCTAATGCAGCTCTAAACTCGTCGTTACCGGTTGGGCCATCGTAAAGGCCAAATACTTGCGATACCTTATTACTGGCAACGAGTTTTTGTAATTCACTTAAAAAAACCTCATTTACTTGTGGCACTAATGCGGGGTTACCGCCACCCAGCATAACAATATTAGGATTATTGCTGTTTTTAGCACCGCCTAAATCTTCCATTAACTGAGTGATGCCGTTGGGTTGTGTAAATTTAGTGCCAAAGTTTGAGTAGTTCATAATGCATAGCGTTTGTTAGTAATGGGTAGGGCAGTATAGCGCAAATAAAGGGCTTAAATCCGATGATGAGAATAATTCAATGCTTAGATTTACAGCTAGTTAAAGTAATGTAATTCCTTATAAAACAAAGGCTAATTTAAGACTTTTTAACGCCGTATAAAAACTCTTCGCCGCAGTCCATATACAAATCAAATTTGGCCATGACTTTGGTGAACATGGGGGCGTGTAAAAACTCGTTTAACCATGCGCGTACATGCGTGTATTCACTTTGTAAGTACCAGTGTTTATCTACACGGGCAAACTGTCTAATAAATGGCAGTAATGCGTAATCGGCTAGACTTTTTTCATCGCCCATTAAGTATTTATGCGTGGTTAGTTTTGCTTCAAATTGCTTAATAAATTCTTCGCAGGCTTTTTGGTAATAAAGGTGCGCCATGTCTTTTGTACGCGCATAAAATTTGTACTTTTCGAGCACGGGTTTAAATTGCGTGTCGTTTAGCTTAATTAACTCAAGCATGTGCTCAAGTGCTAATGGGTCTTGAGTATGCAGTAAATTATGCGGATCGTTTTGCTTTAAAGCCCACAGCATAATATCTAGGCTTTCATCTATAACTTGGTTATTCGGCAGTAATAAAACAGGCACCGTGCCTTTTGGCGATATTTTCAAAAGATGCGGTGGCTTGTTTTTAGTTTTAATAGCGCGAAGTAAAACGTGTTGCTCTGCCATTAAAATACCCATTCGTGCACGCATTGCGTATGGGCAGTGTTGTAATGAATATAATAATGGCAGTGTCATTTTACTTACCTTAGCTATTTAAGCCTTCAATATATTGCTGACGTGTTTTTACTTTTACCATGTGATTTAACTGATCAGCAGCGTGTGTTTGCCCACTAATTAAATCTTGAAAATGCGCAAGTAACACGGCTTTATCTAGTTTTTCTTTATCGCCTGAACCAATGTCGGTTAAATCAATCATAAATTCGTCAAATTTGTCGGCAAAGTCACTCACAATATCCATGTTTAAAAATTGCTCATGGTTGTAAATACTTGGGTAGCCGCCTTTTTGTTTATCAATAGCAAAGCTAATACCTTTAACATTGGTAACGGTGGTTTCTTTTTTACAGCTCAGCATACAGCTTGCGTCAATACGTGGTTTTTTACATCCTACTGTTTGTTGGAAAAAACACTGTCGGCTAGTCATCATTAGTATTGGGTGATAAATGCTGTACATCATTTTAAAGTTGTTAGGGCGTTTAATATTACGCATTTGTGGTTTGTTTATTTCGTTTGAAATAAACGCGCCTTTTGCGTTTAAATCTTCTTGTAGTGTTAGTAACGCATAAGAGTTTGTGGTGTTTAACAACGGGCCTGCAATCCAGTCAATACCCATTTGTACTGCTTTAAATGCAACGCCTGTGTTGTTACTAATAATAAGCTTAGGTTTTACAACCTCGAGCAAACGTACCGCTTCTTCAAAATCTTTACCAATTAACACCGCCGGAAACCACGGAATTAACTGTGGGTGCTCTAAAAATACATTAATGTATTTATCGTTATCGGTTCTAAAGCTCTCTGGTAATTTAAAGTAAACATCGCCACCTGTTAAATCACATAGGTGAACGTCTTTTATGTCCGATATTAAAATAGAGAGTGTTGTTTTGTTATCGGCTTTAGGGTGGTTTACTAGTTTTGGCAGTTCAACAGGGGCGAGTACGTCTTTGCCTTCGTTTAATAAAAACGCGACTTGCTTTTTAATGCGCGCTAGCTCTTTAAACGGAATGCTTAAGTTGTTGCCTAAGTTTGAGTAATCCATATTTTTAATTTCAAAATTGGCATTACTAAAGGTTTTAAAGCGCTTATCAATGGCAGCAATATCAACAACTGATTTATCGGCGGTTTGCATAGGCATTTGCGATTGAACTTCAAAGCGTAGAGGCTCTTTTTCGTTTTTACTCGAAAGCGTAATATCGTTTTTATCTTCAATAACTATGTTTACAGTGAATGGCTGATTTAATCGCCCTGTAAATTCTAATGTAAGCTCGCGTTTTGAAATATCTAAAAATTCAATTTTCTTTTTAACTAACGAATCAATTTCACTTTTTTGGGTAGAAAGCTCTTGCTGTGCATCGTAAATTTGCACGACCGAAATTGCGTTGTTTTTTTCATTTGCGTGATCAAAGCTATGGTCGCGCGGGTTATCGGTAAACATGTTTTTGGTCATGTCACCGGTTAAAAACTTATTGGTAAAGTTACGGTTAAACACTTTATATAAGCTCGAGTCGTCTTCAATTAAATTACCTGTTTGTACAAAGGTATCTATTTGTTTGCGCCAGCTATCAATAACGGTATGAACGTAGTTAGCACCTTTAATTCGGCCTTCTACTTTTAACGAGTCAACACCTGCGGCTACCAACTCAGGTAAATCAAAATAGGCTGAATTATCTTTTAAGTTTAACGGATGTTTGTTACCCATAGCCGTTGGCTCGTATTCATCACGACATGCTTGTGAACAACGACCACGGTTACCTGAGTTACCCACGCTTACTGAGCTTGAATAACATTGCCCCGAAAATGCAATACATAATGCGCCGTGTACAAACACTTCGGTTAATACGTCGCATTTATGCGCTACGTCGGTCAGTATTTTAATTTCAGTTAGGTTAAGTTCGCGCGATAAATTTACACGTGTAGCGCCAATGCGCGCTAAAAACTCAACCTGTGATTCGTTATGCGTAGTTAACTGCGTTGATGCGTGAATATGCAAAGTAGGAAAGTGCTTTTTAACTATATTGAACAACCCTAAATCTTGCACAATAATGCCATCGAGCGTGGTATTTACAAGTTGGTTAAGTAGCTTAAATAGCGCGCCCATTTCGTGCTCTAATATCACTACATTTAGCGTTAAAAATATTTCACAGCCGTATTCATGGGCCAAGCGAAGTGCGCCGTTAAGCTCATCAAACGAAAGATTAGATGCTCGGTTACGTGCATTAAAGGTATCTAACCCACAATAAACCGCATTAGCACCGGCTACAATGGCGGCTTTTACCGCGTTCACATCACCGCCTGGGGCTAATAGTTCAATCTTTCTACTCATGACAACTTCACTTCGCTCATATTTAATTGCCGCGAATTTTATCTGGTTAGTAGCATGAATGCTATTTATTGAGAGATATAATGATTTATGGTTTGAAAAATATTAATACAAGAGAGAAAACGTATAAAAACGGGAGTTAGCGACTTAATTCTGAGTGTGATTCAGCTAGGTGCATCTAAACTAAACGAGTTAAAAGATAGAGATGACTGAAAATATATAATTTTTTTAAGTCTATTTTTTAACGAATTTATCTTAAGTAATTTATTTAGTCGAATACATATTGTAAAAGTCGTATAACGATAGTAGATTAAACAATGCCTATGCGTTTCGCATAGTTTGCTGCAATCGAATTAAAAAGTGTTTGGATAATGCTCTTAATTGAGCGCTTAACGTTACTTGTTAAGCTTGTGCTTCGGCCACACCCTCCGTCTCCTCGAAACCAAGAGTAGCCGTGAACGATAGGCTTAGTTATAGAAATGGTGGCAGTTTCCAAATGTTTTCGATGAATGTATCACTATTTCTTTTACTCTAGAGTATGAGTTGACTAAGCCTTTTTTGTATATATGGATATCAGATTAACTCATGGACAGATTAATCCCCGAAAAAAGTACCTTCCAATCTATTTCTAATATAAAGAATCTTTGTGCAGCATTGGATATATCCGAAAAAGATTTGTCATCAGCCTTATCTCTTCGTGATAATGAAAAGTATGTAATTGATCATGTTGAGAAAAGCGATGGTACGCTTAGAAAAATTCACAAGCCTCATTATGAAATTAGAAAAATTCAAAGAAGAATCAACAAAAGAATATTTAAGAAAATAGTACTTTGGCCAGATTATATTTATGGATGTATACCTAATGAAATCTCTTCTGATGGTAAATTAATAAAAGCAAGAGATTACGTTAGTTGCGCATCTCAGCACTGTTCTACAAAAAGCTTATTGAAAATTGATATAAAAGATTTCTTTGATAATATTTCGGCTCATTTAGTTTTTGAAATGTTTAGTCGCTTTTTTAAATATAATGATGAGATTTCGCAAACTTTAACAAAGTTATGTTGCTTTAAAGGGACTTTAATTCAAGGTGCATTAACGTCTAGTTATATCGCTGCTTTATGTTTGTGGGATTTGGAACATAAAGTCGTTTCACGACTGAAACGTAAACAATTAACTTATACTCGGCTGGTAGATGATATTACGATTTCGTCTAAAACTTCAAACTTCCAATTCGATTATGCATTAACATTAGTCTCGAATATGTTGCTGGAGAAGGAGCTACCAATAAATTTGCATAAAACAAAGAGTAGCTCATCCTCAATACTACCTTTAGTTGTACATGGTATGAGAGTTAACTTCGAAGAACCAAGATACCCATCAAACGAAGTGAAAAAATTAAGAGCAGCAGTTCACAATATTGAAAAATTAGCTTCAGAACCTGGCTATAGAATTACGCATGCGTATAGGCGAGATTTTAATCGTTGTATGGGAAGAGTTAATAAGCTCAAACGGGTGGGACATAATTCACATAGTAAATTGGTTGAAAAACTATTACGTGTATTGCCTCTACCAGCAAAAGTAGATCTGAAACGATCACATACAATCGTTGCAAGGCTCGAAAAAGACTTTAAAGAGAAACATACTAGCTACTGGTATCATAAGCGCTTTTATAAAGCACACGATAGATTAAATATTCTTCAAAGAACTTATTCTAAAACCGCTCAAGAGCTTCGACTTAAACTAAAAGCAATAAAACCTAAATATGAAAATTAATTCTAGTCTTAATCCTCATCGATTACTTTCAATACTTATCCTATGTTTCAAATTTATCACCGTCATTGGGTTAATAATACTTGTACTAATGGTCGCATCGACTTTTTATTCGATAGCTAATAGCGAGTACCAAACATTTACTTTTTGTTTTAAAAATGAGTGTGTAAACAACACAATAAATACATTTTCAGGAGCGATAAAGTTTTTTTCAGGCCTCATCTTTATTTTGACATCAATTGCAACCATTGGGGGGATTTTTATAGCTCTGATGGGATATATTAATAACCATCAAAGCAATATGTTAAATAACCATATATCACACTTTTCATTATTCAAAGAGTATCTCAAAGCTGAAACATTAAAAAGAGATAGATTGAGCTTATCAGCGTTCGATGTCTTTAAGTGGTATAACCTTATTTTTGAAAATTCTAGAACTGGCTCTATGAATATTTCCAAGACTTATATTTCTTTAATCACAGAAGTGAACAGAGAGTTAGATGTTTCAAATAAACAAAGTCAACAGGCAACAGAAGGCTCATTTTATTATAAAAAGCATCAATATAGGGTGATTAACGTGCTGAAAAAATTAGGCGTTATTTTAGAGGTTCACCCTAGAAATGATTTTTATGAGATTGAGGGACAACTGTTATCTCTTATCTCATCTATTAATAATGAGTTTTGTGCTTGTGAATCAATACCAAAACTGAATGAACGTAAATATATTTAATTCTAAAGCAATAATTTATTACTTTACTTTGTATTCACGCACGCAATTTACATTTGAACTTGGCTTTACAAACTCTAAATCGCATAGACATAAATTTAATCATTTGTTCACGTGATCAACAATAGTATTTATATAAATGTATGATAAGGTTTATGTTTACTTATTGACCTCATATAACACATGAAAAAATCGCTACTTTTTTTACTAATTATTATTATCTCTTCAGTGGTGAGTATTCAGTTATTTATTATTCCGCAATTTGAAAATAAGGTGAGGCATCCCACTGAAAAATGGGCGTTAGAGTTTTTAACATCGGGTTCTACCGATTTACTTGCCGAGCAACTTAAAGGTATACCTAAAAACGACAGATTAGCTTATTTAAACAATATACAGGCTAATTTTGGCTTTGCGCTTTCTTTGCAAGCATATAATCAAAGTGATTTTTCGAGCGAGCAAAACACCTTACTTACAGAAAATAAAATTTTAGGCGACCCATTTGCTGATTTAGTTTATCGAAAAATTGATGACAGCCAGCTCTTAGTTATTGTTAAGCCAAACTCTGTGCCTAAGCATTTAGTAAATGAAGCACAGCGTTGGATGATGGGCACTTTTTATTTACTTAATAATAGGTTAATACAGTACCCTAAAAAAGAGTGGCCGCAGGTTATTGATTCGCTAAGCCATGAATTTGCATATCCCGTGTTGCTCAAAACCTTGAGCGAATTAAATTACACATCGCAGCAAATGGCTGAATTAGAACAGGGCGAGATGGTTTCTATATCATCAAACGATTCTGATTTTATAGGGTATCCCGCCGATATAGTGATGCAACGTATTGGCAATAGCGATCAGGTTATTGTGCTAGGCCCATTTAGCCCTGAGCTAAAAAGTAAAGTTGTGTATATGTTGAGTGTGTTTTATTTTATATTCGGCTTTTTTTTACTGATCCCTATTATTATTTGGTTAATTCCTGGGTGGCGTTCTATGCGATCTCTTAACAAGGTTGCTGCGCTGCTTGGGCAAGGTAAGTTTGAAACGCGGGCTAAGCTTATTCGTTTTAGTCATTTAAATAACTTATCTAAAACATTTAATATAATGGCCGAAAAAATACAGCGTTTAATTTCTTCACATAAAAATTTGGTTAATGCGGTGTCGCATGAGTTACGCACACCTATTGCGCGTATCGAATTTAACTTAGAATTACTTCGTGGCAGTACAACAAACGACTATCAGTTAGGGCAGTTAGATCGTATTGAAATTTCGCTAAATGAATTGAATTTACTTGTGTCTGAAATGCTTACCCACGCTCGCTTTGATAGAGAAGCCCCAACATTAGCATTAGAAACCGTTGAGCTTAATCAATGGATAAAACAAGAGCTAATTGTTTGGCAAGAAGCAAACCCAAGAAAAACAATTACGTTACTTGAAAATGCTGAGTGTGAAGCACTGTTTGATAAGTTTTATATGAGCCGAGCTTTAAGTAATTTGATTCGAAATGCGATTGCTTATGGGCGAGATGTTATTCAGATCAGTTATCAAAAAGTAGGGAAAGGTTGGTTAATATATGTAGAGGATGACGGCGATGGCGTTGCTAACTCAGCTCGAAGAAAGATATTTGAGGCATTTTACAGAGAAGATGAAAGTCGTAATTTACAAACAGGCGGAACCGGTTTAGGCCTTGCTATTGTGAAGCAAATATTAGATTGGCATGGCGGTGAGGCGAGTGTTGATGAGTCTTCTTTAGGTGGCGCACGTTTTATTTTGCACTGGCCTACTAACATGTAAGTCACGGATAGGTTTGCAATTAGTTAAAATGATTAGACACATAACTCTGCTTAGTAAGAGATCAATCTTATAATCGTTAAATAGAGCCTGTATATAAGCCGATAGGTATGACATGGAATACGTTATGAAACCAAAAATTTTAGTTGTAGAAGACGATTTGCCGTTGGCAGAGTCTATTGATGAGTATTTAACGCTTGAAGGGTATGAGGTTAAAATAGCGGCTAATGGGGAGGATGCGGTTACAACTATTCTACAGTGGCAACCTGCATTAGTTATTTTGGATGTTATGTTGCCCAAAAAAGATGGCTTAACGGTGTGTCGTGAGGTTAGGCCTTTGTACAATGGTTATATTGTTATGTTTACCGCACGGGAAGAAGAAATTGATCAAATTGTTGGGCTTGAAATTGGCGCAGATGACTACTTACTCAAACCGGTAAAACCTCGTTTATTACTTGCTAAAATTAAAGCGTTTTTAAGGCGTGAGCAACCTATGCAAGCTGCAGGGATAAACACACAAGCTAAAGGTTTTATAAGCTTTGGAGAACTCGTTATCGCATCCCACAATAGAACGGTTACGTTAGGTGGTTTGCCAGTGCAACTTACCGATGGTGAATACGACCTTTTAATATTGCTGGCTAAAAATGCTGGCACGGTTTTGTCTCGTAATAGTATTGTTGAACAGTTAAAAGGTTATTATTATGACGGTATTGAACGTGGTATAGATAACCATATTAGTCAGTTACGCAAAAAATTGGGCGATGATGCGCGTAATTCTTTAAAAATTAAAACGGTACGCTCAAAAGGGTATTTGTTTGTTGTAAGTGCATGGTAAATAATAGGGTTTGTAGCAGTAGCATATTAAAGCTACTGCATTTAAGGCGCTATAAATGTTATTCCTCAGCCATTACTCGTTTACCGTTTTTATCAACAATAAGTAAATAAGAAGCGCCAAAATCACCAGTGCATAAATCAATAAATTTATCATCAATTTTTAAACCATTAGCGCAGCTGTTAACGCTTAAGTAGTCGGTGACTTTGCCTTTTTCAGTGGTTATTGTTTTAGTGTTATCGATTAAAACAGTGTAATTACCGTTAGCAAATAAACGTACATTAAATACGTCTGCATTATTGTTTTGCTTTTTACTAATCACCGAAACAGTTTGTTCGCCCGATGCTTTCCAGGCAATAACCCATAGGTTATCGTTATTGCTTAAAGTTTTGGTTATACGCTCTTCTTGGTTTGTGGTAATGCTGTTTTTAACACCTAAATTGATCATATTGTTAATTGCTTTATAGCTGTAACGATAAGTTGTGCTTACTGTGTTACTTGCTACATCGGCTGAAATAATAGTATCGTTATCAAATAGGCCGCTATAACCTGTGCTAATGTTCCTTTTTTTAAGATGAAGATCGGCCATGTAGTCTAGTGAATTTACAAAAGATACTCTTGCCTCATGAGTTAATTTATTATCTAGCTCATCTGAGCTTTCACCACAGCCACTTAAAATAGTTGCAAAGCCAAACAACAATGAAATACGTAGTCCTTTATTACTGGTGTTCATAATAATCTCCATAATTTTTAGTTTTATTGCATTTAGTAACTGATTCTAGAAATGAGGTATTTAAGTCGTAAATTTATAGCTCAAAGGCTAACATATCAGTAGACATGTAATTCTCAGGGCTTGTCGGGTATTGTCATGAATTGTAAGAAGCTGTTAATTTTTTATGTGTTTATCAATTTCGCAGTGGGTTACTTCTTATTTTTATTAATTTTATACAGGCTAATTTTATCAGTAATCTTCCCCCGTTATGTACGCAAGAAAGTGCAAACTCTATTCGTCCCATTGAGTCAGAAATCATGAACACCCAACTAAAAATAGCCACATTTAACCTGTTTAACTACCTTGAGCCGCCCAATGCATACTATGAATTTGAGAAAATTTATACCGCGCAGCAGTGGGCTAAAAAGCAGCGTTGGGTTGTTGATTACTTAACAGCGCACGCGCCGGATGTGATTGGTTTTCAGGAAGTGTTTAGTATTGATTCGTTAAAAGAGCTAGTTGCTGAGCAAGGCTATAATTACTTTGCAGTAGTTGATACGCCAGAGGTGATTGATGATTTTATTTATAAACGGCCAGTAGTAGCGATTGCCTCTAAATATCCCATAGTTGAAGTAGCAGCGGTTGAGCATGACAGCGAGCTTGCAAGTACGCTTGGCCTTAATAGTGAGTTTACTTTTAGTCGTAAGGTATTGAGAGCGACCGTTACTTTGCCGCATATAGGCAATACTGATTGTTACGTGGTGCATTTTAAATCTAAGCGCCCAATGATTAATGTTGATGAGCATAATAAAGAGCTTACACCCGAGCAAAACATAATTGAAATTTTAAAAGCGAACGTAGCGGGTGGGTGGGGCTCAACGATTCAGCGTGGCAGTGAAGCTACATTACTAATGATACAAATGATTGCTCGCCGTGAAGCTACGCAGCAACCCATGCTATTAATGGGGGACTTTAATAATGAACTTGCGGATGGTGTATTAAGCCATTTACTGACGAGTACGCTACGCTTTGCACCTGTGTTTGACGCTAAAACCTACCTTGCTAAATATTGTTTAAATGATTCATGGGATTTGTTTGTTAAGTCGCAGCTAAGTAATGATGAAGTGATTGGCGATGAAGCAATAACAAACGATGTACAAAGCGATTGTGATAGCAGTAACAGCCAAGTAAAAAATATAAACATAACAAAGGCAGCACCGTTAAGACCGGCAACACATTATTATGGCGCGAGCAGCTCTGTGCTTGATTACATTTTATTGTCGTGTGAGTTTGATGCTAGTTACGATGACAGCTTTTTTGAAGTCAGTGGTTATAACACTTACGACAGGCACTTAATAAATCCCGAGTATGATCGAGACGATCTAAGCACCGACCACGGTGTTGTGTTGATCACACTAAAATTAAGGTCTTAAAGGGTGTTTTTATTATGAAAAAATTAATTACATTCTTGGTTTTTTTTATGTTTAATTCTTTTGCTGCAGAATTTCCTACCAGTGCACGTTCTGAAAAAGCGATATCAATGGTTGCACCCACTTTAAAAAAGCAACTATCTGATAAAGGGCTTGAATATGGTGCACCTATATTTATTCGAATATTTAAAGATCCAGGTATTCTAGAAGTCTGGCTGGAGTCGGATGATGGCACATTTATACACTTCAAAAATTATGAAATTTGTACTTTTTCAGGTGATCTTGGCCCTAAATTAAAAGAAGGCGACAACCAAAGCCCTGAAGGCTTTTATTATGTTGATGCTAGTGGGCTTAATCCTTGGAGCAATTATCACTTATCATTTAATTTGGGCTTTCCAAATAAATATGACCGGACACACAACCGAACTGGCAGTGCACTGATGGTGCATGGCAACTGTGTTTCTATTGGGTGTTATGCGATGACTGATGAATATATAAATGAGATTTACGCGTTGGGTGCTGCAGCGTTAAAATCGGGGCAATCTTTTTTTAGGGTTCATTCATTTCCGTTTATGCTTGAGGATGAAGTTTTATCAAAGCATAAAGCAAACCAATGGTACCCTTTTTGGCTTAACCTTAAAGAAGGTTACGATTACTTTAACAATTATAAAAAGCCACCAAATGTTGAAGTTTATAAAGGAATGTATACGTTCGAAAATAGATATTAATGGTAAAAAATATACGTAAATAATCGGGCTGTTTAATTATATTTTTTGTCGTTTAAAAATATTAACCGTTTTGATTGGTTGTTAGCTTATTTGAAATCTTTATTATTGAGTTGAATGTTTTTTGATCTGCATCAAGCTTATAAGCGGCGGTAATGATAGATTATTAATAGGGATACTGACATTTAAAATTCATTAAAATCATCTACTATCGTGAAGTAACAAAGTAGAGTCACACCAGTGATAGTTAATACCAAAAATAGTGCAGTATTAGCCTAATCTTATGAAATAGGCCAAGACTGGCTACATTTACCTACTTTTATATACATGGAGTTTTACCGCATGACGATTAAATCGACACTCAAATCTCTCAGTACAATCGCTGCTGTGATCATATTGGGTGGGGGTGGTTGGTATGTTTGGCAAACTCAGCAACCCGCACTGCTATCTGAACAATTGCCAGAGAGCGTAGCCTATGGAAATGGCCGCATTGAAGCGACCGAGTACGATATTGCAACAAAATTGCCGGGGCGCTTGATTGAGGTTTTAGCACAAGAAGGTGACATGGTCGAAGCCGGTCAAACATTGGCGGTTATTGATACTGACGATTTAAATGCACAATTACGTGAGGCTAATGCTGGGTTACGTGTTGCTACTGAGTCACGTAAATATGCTTTGGCAATTGTAGAACAACATAAAAGTGAACTTACTTTTGCAGAAACCGAGTTACGTCGCTCTGTAGCACTGCTCAAACAAGGGCATATTTCAAAAGAAGTAGTTGATCAGCAACGAACAAGCGCTGCAACAACGCAAGCGGCTTTAAAAGCGGCAAATGTAAAAGTGGTGCAGTCGGATGCAGAAATAGACGCAGCACAAGCGCGTATTGAGCGATTACAAAGTAATATTGCCGATAGCACCCTTAAAGCGCCTATTAGTGGCCGAATATTATATAGATTAGCAGAGCCAGGTGAAGTGCTTGGCAGTGGTGGGAAGGTTTTTTCTTTGCTTGATTTAACCGATGTGTACATGAGTATTTATTTGCCAACAGCGCAAGCTGGCAAAGTAACAATAGGCTCTGAGGCACGCATTGTAATAGATGCAATTGCGCAATACACGTTACCCGCTAAAGTTACTTTTGTATCAGCGCAAGCACAATTTACGCCTAAATCGGTAGAAACACGTAACGAGCGTGACAAACTGATGTTTAGAGTAAAAGTGAAGCTAGATTCAAAATTATTAAGCGATCATATTGAACAAGTTAAAACAGGCGTGCCTGGACTTGCTTATGTTTTATTAGCACCAGAGCAAAATTGGCCTATGCAGTTGCAGGTTAGAGTGCCTGAATAATGGCTGATGAAAACAATGGCAAAAAGCAGAGCAACAAAGCTAAAAAGCCTTTTAGTGTGGTTAAGCTTACTCAGGTTACGCATCGCTATGGCAATAATTTAGCGTTGGATAATATTAATCTGGAGTTACCTGCGGGCAGTATGGTGGGTTTTATAGGCCCTGATGGCGTAGGTAAGTCGAGTTTGCTTGCACTTATTGCAGGAGCACGTGCCGTTCAAAATGGTGACGTTGAAGTGTTAGGGGGCAATATGCGTAGTAGCCGCTTTCGTACTTCAACTTCGCCACGTATTGCTTATATGCCACAAGGATTAGGCAAAAACTTATACCCGACACTCTCTGTTTTTGAAAATATTGATTTTTTTGGTCGGCTTTTTGGGCAAGAAAAAAAAGAGCGTCAGCACCGAATCAAAAACTTATTAAAAAGTACTGGACTCACTGAGTTTGCCGATCGTCCTGCAGAAAAACTCTCAGGCGGTATGAAACAAAAACTCGGTTTATGCTGTGCGTTAATTCATGACCCTGAGTTATTAATTTTGGATGAACCAACAACGGGGGTCGATCCGCTTTCTCGTCGCCAATTTTGGCAATTGATTAACCATATTCGCGCTCAGCATAATGGTATGAGTGTGCTCGTTGCGACCGCTTATATGGAAGAGGCAGATGATTTTGATTGGCTAATCGCCATGGACGATGGCAAAGTTATAGGTACTGGTAGCCCAGAGGAGATTAAGGCTCAAACAGGGAAAAAATCCCTTGATGAAGCATTTATATCATTACTACCTGAAGAAAAGCGTCATGATCATCACGTACTTGTGGTTCCTCCTCGTCAGAATAATCTAAAAACTGATGAAGCCGCTATTCAGGCTACAGCGCTTAGTAAAATATATGGCGATTTTACAGCGGTTAACAACGTTAGTTTACGTATTGAACAAGGCGAGATTTTCGGCTTTTTGGGATCAAATGGCTGTGGTAAAACCACAACTATGAAAATGTTGACAGGCCTTCAACCGGCAAGCAGTGGCGAAGCTAAGTTATTTGGTCAAGTTGTTGATGCTAACAATATAGAAACTCGTAAGCGCGTTGGTTTTATGTCGCAAGCATTTTCACTTTATAATGAATTAACCGTTGAGCAAAATATGGTGTTGCATGCGCGCTTATTTCATTTACTAACAGAGCAAATTGCGCCGCGCGTTAATGAATTAATTATACGGTTTAACCTTAAAAAATACCGTGATGATTTTCCTGTCGATTTACCGTTAGGTATTCGCCAGCGTTTATCGCTTGCGGTTGCGGTAGTGCATAGCCCTGAAATGCTTATACTTGATGAACCTACCTCGGGCGTAGATCCTGTTGCACGTGATGACTTTTGGGAATTACTTATTGAGTTATCGCGTGAGCAGGGCGTTACTATTTTTATTTCGACTCACTTTATGGATGAAGCCGCACGCTGCGATAGAATTTCGTTGATGCATGCAGGAAAAATACTTGCCAGTGATACACCCGCTGCACTTTGCAAAGCGCGCAGTGCAGATACGCTCGAAGATGCCTTTATTGCTTATTTAGAAGAGGCGGTGCTTGAGTCTCAAGCGAGTTCTGCTTTGTCTACAACGACGGTCGATGAGCCTGAACCATTACCTGAGATTGAACCTACAATACCGCCAATTGGTAAAAAGAAAGCGAATACCGCTTTTAGTTTTTTACGCTTGTTTGGCTATGCTCATCGCGAAACGCTGGAGCTATGGCGCGATCCTATTCGTTTAACCTTTGCGTTGCTAGGCTCAATTATTTTAATGTTTATTTTAGGTTATGGGATTACCTTTGATGTTGAAGATTTGAGCTTTGCGGTGATGGACCAAGATCAAACCCCTGAGAGTCGCGATTACGTTCAAAATATTGCCGGATCGCGTTACTTCATACAAAAAGCTAATATTAAAAGCCCTTCAGAGCTAGATAAACGAATGCGCAGCGGCGAGTTAAGTGTGGCCGTTGAGATCCCACCTAATTTTGGCCAGCAATTGAAACGCGAGCGCACGCCAGAAATTGTAGTTTGGATTGATGGTTCCATGCCTTTTAGGGCAGAAACTATATCGGGTTATATGACGAGTTCGTATTACAGTTATCTAACTGACTTATCATTGCGTACTTATGGAGTCATACCCAATTTGGTACCGGCGAATATTGAATCACGCTATCGTTATAATCAAGACTTTAAAAGTATTGAGGCCATGGTGCCTGCTGTTATTCCACTTTTGTTAGTGTTTATTCCTGCAATATTAATGGCGTTGGGTGTTGTACGTGAAAAAGAATTAGGTTCAATCACTAATTTATATGTTACACCGGTTACGCGACTCGAATTTATTATTGGTAAACAACTGCCTTACATTTTAGTTAGTATGGTAAGTTTTTTTGGCTTAGTTGCCCTAGCTGTCACTGTATTTGGTGTTCCGCTAAAAGGAAGTTTATGGGCGTTGAGCTTGGCTGCTTTATTGTATGTAACAGCAACAACTGGTGTAGGGCTGTTAATTTCGGCTTTTACTAAGACACAAATATCGGCATTAGCGGCATCAACTGTGGTTGTATTGATGATTGCTGTTAATTTTTGCGGGTTGATTGACCCCGTTTCATCCTTAGAAGGCTTTCCTGCAATAATCGGAAAACTATTTCCAACGACATACTTTTTAGAAGCATGCCGTGGTGTGTTTAATAAAGCACTTAATTTTTCTGATTTATCGGCGCAGTTTTTACCTTTGCTTACTTTTATACCAGTGCTGACGTTAGCCAGTGTATTTTTACTTCCAAAGCAGGATAAATAGCCATGCAATGCCTTAGTAATATTCTTAATTTAGGTATCAAAGAACTGCGTAGCTTATGGCGCGATAAAGTGCTGTTATTATTTGTGTTTTTTGCTTTTACAGGATTAATTTATGTTGTGTCTTCGGCAACTTCCATTGAGTTAAATAATGCACCTATTGCAGTTGTTGACGGCGATCAATCACAACTATCTAAGCGTATAATTAATGCATTTTACGACCCTTACTTTAAAACGCCTGACGTTATTGCGTTAAGTGCAGTGGATCCTTCGCTTGATAACGGAAGTTATACCTTTGTGCTAAATATTCCGCCACACTTTGAGCGTGACGTTCTTGCAGGTAAGCAACCTACATTACAAGTGAATATAGACGCCACACGTATGTCGCAAGCATTTATTGGTGATAATTATATTCAAACAATTATTAGTGCTGAAATTAATGAATTTGTTCAAGGCTATCGAACGGTATACACACTGCCTATTAAGCAATCGGCGCACATAATGTTTAATCCCAATATGACCAGTGTGTGGTTTGGCAGTGTGATGGAATTAATGAACGTTATTACCATGATTTCGATTATTTTAACCGGAGCTGCGGTGATACGTGAGCGTGAACACGGTACGCTGGAGCATTTATTAGTAATGCCATTAACGCCATTTGAAATTGTAATTGCTAAAATTTGGGCCAATGGTTTAGTTATTTTATTACTGACCACTTTTTCACTTTTTATTGTAATTGAAGGCTTTTTACAAGTGCCTATTCATGGCTCAGCAGCGTTGTTTTTATTGGGCGCCGCCATTCATTTATTTGCGACAACATCATTGGGAATATTATTAGGAACGCAGGCGCGTACCATGCCGCAATTAGGCTTACTGATGATCCTTATATTATTGCCATTGCAAATGTTGTCGGGCGGGGTTACCCCTCGCGAAAGCATGCCTGATATAGTACAAAATATTATGTTATTTGCACCTACGACTCATTTTGTAAAGTTTGCTCAAGCCATCTTATATAGAGGAGCGGGGTGGGATGTAGTTTGGCCTTACTTTTTGGCTTTATTCGTAATCGGCAGTGTATTTTTTATATTTGCATTATCGCGGTTTCGTAAATCAGTCGCGTTTGGATAATAAGGTTTATCTAGTCGGTAATTTTTATAAAAAGGTGGAATTACTTACATTCATAAATAGTTTTACTAAATTAAACTTATATTTATCAACAAACTAAGTGCGGCCTAAAACTTGCTGGATAATACCAATTAAAAACACAATAAGGGATTTAATAATGACTGAAGTTACAATTTCGGCTTACTTAGCGTTTTACCTGTATTTAATTATGTTGGTTGTACAATGGGCAGTGGCTACGTTTAGTAAAGCAAAAGAGCCTAATGCTGTGCCAGGTAAAATTGATGAAGATTTATCGCACGACAGCTTTATATTCAGGGCGCATCGTACATTTCATAATACGCTTGAAAACAGCGCATTATTTATAGGTACTGTGTTATTTGCATTTGTAATTAATTACCAAAGCCCAATATTTGCAATGTGTATTTGGGTGTACTTAATTGCGCGTTTAATTCACATGGTACTGTACTACGCTATAGCAACAGAGAAAAACCCAAGCCCGCGTAGTTACTTCTTCTTAATTGGTGTGATTGCAAATGTGGTTATGCTAGTGATGATTGGTTTGAGGTTAATTGTATAGCTTATCTATTAAAGTAATAAATATTGTTCATCACAATATCTATAACCAAAGCGAAGTGATTTTATAATTACTTCGCTTTTTTTGTAAAGGGAGTGGGTCTTGTTAAAATGATAGGGCTATTTTTAACCATGAGCATTTTGATTAAATTTTATTTACCTCTGTTAATGTGTCTTTGGTGTTAATTTAATGTATTTATTATATTAATTGACGCGTGATAAATAGGCAGGCAATATCTAACTATCTTAGTAAATTATTTACACTACCTTTAAGTATTATCCAGGCAATTTACTCTTTGCTGTTTGGTTTTTACTTAGCCCGCGAGGTTACAAATCTTACGACGTGGTTAAATCGTCTCAGATAGAGCAAATTTAAACCAAAGAGCTGAACAGGGCCTGCATAAAACGTATTATTTACGGTATTAAAATTGGTATAAGGAGGCATTTATTAAAATTAAAATAGTTTTAGCTTTGTCGATTGCCGCACTATTTGTTTTTTATCTACGTGCCGAGTTTTTTTTGCTAAGTCCAGATGCCTCTGATACTGATGACTCACCCGAAAGTGAAGTTACTTTAGAGACAACACGCTTTGTTTCAACTAAGGCGGAACAGCACTTGGGAGTTGTGTTTGATAGCTGTGATACGAAATTAAGCGATATGAAAGTCAATGATGAGTTTTCTATTTGTATTGAACTACTTCTTATTGAATTACGTGATGAAACGGTAGAGATTAAACTTGCAACAACGCAACCTCTTTATTTGGCATGGATTAAGGTAAATTGGCCATCAGCCTTAGAGCATATGCTTGGGCTGGATACCATAATGCGTAATCGCTTACTAAATAGTGTTATTCCTGTCATTGGTCAATATGATCTACAAAATTTGTCTGAGTGGATTCAAAATAAAGGATTTGATAATAGCACTCAAGTTGATTTAATCACTGTTGCATACTCTTCGCTTATGGATGAGAGCCCCATTACAGCCATTGAAGACGTTAGATTTTCTTTGAGCCCTGCCGTTAAATCTGGTGTGATAGATAAACTGTTAAATCAATGGAGTAGAGAAAATGCTGGCGCAGTGATGGAGTGGTTTAGCCAACAGCCACGCCCAGATATGTATGCGCATTTAATGGGTTTTGTTTTGATGCAATTAATACAGCAGCAACCAAATGATGCTGAAAATATAATTTCAGAATTGCCTAACTCTCAATTAAAATTTGAGACCATTAAATTTTACACAAAAAAACTCGCTTCAGAAAATTTAGAACAGTCTTTGAACTGGGTTAATAGTATTGAAGATGAAGCAAGTAGGCATGTAGGAATAGTGCAACTACTGAAATATATGGCGACTAACGAGGAATATATAGGTCGTTCGTTTGACGTGGCATTAGCGCAAGAAGATCCTTTTTTCCGTGATAAACTATTAAATAACCTTAGTATTGATATACCTTATAATAAATTAGGTATGTTGATTGATTTAGCGCCCACACTGCCAGTTTCTGCAAAAAAATGGGTAATGAGTAATATTGGCTCTCGTTTAATTAAAAATGATCCTGATATGGCACGTGATTGGCTGAAGTCATTAATGCCGAGTAATGAAGCTAGTTATGCAAAACGTTTTGTTGGCGAAAAATCTATTGAACGTGATTTACCTTTTGCTATAGAGCTTGCTAATGATATATCGGATCAAGATGAGCGAATGTTATTAATAGAATCAATATTAAAATTTGTTTACGGACAAAATGATTTTGATTTTGAATTATTATACGAAACATTAAGATTGTCATCGAGTGAAATAGATCAAGCGAAAATAAAATTTTATAACGCTGATACACACTAGCGCCTGTTTATCTTTTGAGGTTGAATTTACAGCGCTGTGTTTGGTATTTAGGCAAGGCAGAGCCTATGTAGTATGGCTATTCTCCTAAATAGGTGACAACTATACATAAAGAACACACGGGCTGCCCACGGTTTCTTTCATCGTTGCCTGTTGTAGATAAGGAGTGATTAGGACGTGGCAGCAGTTACCCAGCCCACTAGATTACAAATCTCGCGCTGCAATTAAATTACCCCTGAGTTGAACAAATTTAATCCTCAAAGATCAGCAAGCGCTGCTAGCGCCATAAAGCTGTTAGCTTAATGATTAAGCCGACAAAGTATTTATGAACAAATTTATTTTATGAAGATAATAGTAGATGCCGATTTTTATTTTTAATTAAATAGAGGGGTGGTGATGTATTTATTTTTTGAGATTAATTAATCTGAACTCTGGTTAAAAAATTTACTAACGTATTGAATTATAGTGATATTTAATTTTATTTTTTCTAGCCAGAGGTTTTCAGTGAAAATAAGGCGAATTCACGCGTCAATAGCTGCTCGAGATAGATTTACTATCCAGAGTTCAGGTTAATTATACTTAATGCGGCTGTAATAGCCGCATTAAGTAGTTTTGGGGAGCTTAAATTTTATTGCTCCGTGTCGTATAACGAGAAGTAATAAAACCTAGTATTACAAATATTTTAGAATGACTTAGTTTGCTTTGTAAACACGTACCCAATCAATCCAAAATATACTTTTGTTTGAATCAGCTAGCTCGGTTGAATTCGGTTTTACATCACGCCAAGGTTGATGTTCCATATCTAAAATGATGTGCATTGGTTTATTTAGCCCTGTGCCGCCTGTATAGCCTTCAGGATCAATTATATTCGGACCCGAAACGCTGCGAACTAATACACCATCAATATAGTAATCTAGGTTCCATGCGTCCTTCCAATGTACACCGTAGCGACGAAATTTATTTCGGTATGTTTCACCGCTATTGTATACCCATGCGCCTGCGTCTTTTGGTTGGTAATCTTGAAATGGCTCACGTATAAAAACATGGTGACTAACGTGCATACGTTGGTCAAACCACTCTTGCCCTACACGATCACTGCCGTAGGACTCCATTGCATCAATTTCTTGAGTTGAATCAGAGCTCAGCATCCATACGGCATTAGCCATAGTGTTATTACTCGGTTTTACCATTGCCTCAAGATAAAGTGGGTATGTAAAAGTTGCTTTTGAAGAAACAATTCCCGAAAGCACTTTATTTGTTCCTGCTTTTTCAGTTGCCTGAAGGCCTAACGCACCACCAGTAGTGTAGGAATGACCTGAACTGAATTCAGTATCACCAGGCCCAAGCCAAGCATTAATATACGAAGCATTCCAACGATTGGTAAATGCTGCCGGTTTATTTGAAGTACCGGCTTGGTAGTTAAATTGGTCGGAAACAGTTTGTAATTGCCATGTTTTACCTGATCCAGCAGAAGCCGGAATACTATATGCGTCCCAATCTGCAGCATGTGTTGCTGTGCAGAGTATTGCGCAAGTAGAACAGGATAGTAGTTTTAATATATTCATATAAAATCTCCATGCAAATTAATGTAGATATGCTTCTTTAACTAGTGCGAGTGACTTTAGTGAATTTAATCATCGAAAGATAAACAGGCCCTAGATGAAACAATCTCTTTTGTGTGTACCTTCTATTATTTGTATCCATATTCAAACTCAAGCTTATGAAAATACCAGCATAAGCACACCGACATGGATACGTTTTAATAAAAGTGAAATAGTGTGTAATGTAACTTTGTTGTACTGATTTTAAAGTAACACCAAAGCAACTGTTTAATATTTGCACAATTACACATTGTTAACAATAGATAATTAAATATTTATTTTGTTAATAATTTAATCGCACCTGTTAACATTGTGTTTTTGCTTGGGCGAGATGTTTTTTCTCTGTATCAATCAGTTTAACTTTTATCAAAATAGAGATATTACTACTGCTAATAAATACCTAATATTGGAATTGGAGAGATATTTTTAATGAAGCAAGGTTGGATTGTTTTTATAACTTGATGTATAAATTGAAAAATAATTTATTTTTACAATTTTTATTTAAATCTATAGTAAAGAGCTATGCTAGGGACGTTGAGTTATTAATATTTTAACAATTAGAAATATGAAGTGAATGAACGTTTTACAAAGCAGTGAACGACACTAATATTTAGACAAATGTTTCATGAAACAAAAAATTTACATTTAAAGCGAAGAGCCTTGTAAGCAGCTTCGCTTTTATGTTTTTAGTTGCATCAAAATAAAGGCTAATATCTAGGGTCTTATATGATCAATCTACTCCTATAAATCCGCCAGTTTGGTGAGTCCAAAGTGCAGCGTAAATTCCGGCTTTAGCGATTAGTTCCTCGTGAGTGCCTTGTTCAACCACGCCCCCATCATCGAGTACAATTAATCTATCCATTTGCGCAATGGTTGAGAGCCTATGCGCTATGGCAATAACTGTTTTGCCTGTCATTAAATCATCAAGACTTGCCTGAATTGCAGCTTCTACTTCAGAGTCGAGTGCGCTGGTGGCTTCGTCGAGTATAAGTATGGGGGCATTTTTAAGTAGCACACGTGCAATAGCAATACGTTGGCGTTGACCGCCCGAAAGCGTAACACCGCGTTCGCCCACCTGTGCATCAAAGCCTTTATTGCCTTTGCTGTCGACTAAGTCATTTATAAACTCAAGTGCTTTAGCTTGTTTGGTGGCGTTGAGCATTTCATCGTGGGTTGCATCGGGGCGACCGTACAAAATGTTGTCTTTTACTGAGCGATGAAGCAAGGAGGTATCTTGCGTTACCATGGCTATATATCGGCGTAGGCTTTCTTGGCTTACGTCTGTGATGTTTTGCCCATCAATTTTTATTGTTCCTGAGTCTGTATCGTAAAAGCGCAGTAATAAGTTAACAAGTGTTGATTTACCCGCGCCAGAGCGACCGACTAAACCAATTTTTTCGCCAGGTTTAATATTTAAGTTTAAACCGTTCATTACTGGGCTTCGATTAGTTTCGTTTGACGCTTTACCGTAGTTAAAGTGTACGTTGTTAAACTCAATGGCGCCTTGGCTTACGTTAAGTGTATCGGCGTTTGGTTTATCGGCAACTTCGATAGGGTTTGACAGTGTTTTCATACCATCGGCTACGGTGCCAATGTTTTCAAATAAGCTACTTATTTCCCACATGATCCACTGCGCCATACCGTTTAATCTAAGCGCTAAGCTAACAGCAACTGCAATGGCTCCGGCGCTAATTGCGCTAAGCGACCATAAATAAAGTGATACAGCGGCAACCGAAAATACTAATAGATAATTTAAGCTTTGAATAACAAAGTTTAAGCTGGTTACTAAGCGCATTTGCTTGTACACGGGCTGTAAAAATACATCCATGCTTTGTTTTGCGTACTGCTCTTCACGTTGGGTATACGAAAACAATTTAATGGTAGAAATATTAGTGTAGCTATCAACAATACGACCAGTCATTTCTGAGCGCGCATCGGCTTGTGAGCTGGCAATTTTTTTAAGGCGCGGTACAAAATAAAGCTGCACGCAGATGTATAAAGCTAACCAAACTAATAAAGGGATCATTAAGCGCCAATCGGCTTCGGCAACTAAAAATACCATAGAGCCAAAATAAACCACGATATACATTAATACATCGAGTAGTTTAGTCACTGTTTCGCGAACGGCTAAAGAAGTTTGCAGTACTTTAGTGGCTATTCTTCCTGCAAATTCATTTTGATAAAAGCTAACACTTTGGCGCAGCAAATAACGATGCGCTAACCAGCGGATAGACATAGGGTAATTGCCCAGTAATGCTTGGTGTAAAATAGCAGAATGAAAAAATACGACGATGGGCAATACTAATAACAGCATAACAGCCATTTTAATAAGTTCAGACTTTTGCTCTATAAACAAGGTTTCGGGAGTGTAAGCCGTTAACCAATCGACAAGTTGGCCCATGTAGCTAAATAGAGAAACCTCTAAAATAGCAAGCATGGCCGCACTGATTGACATAAGTAGTAGCGACAGCTCCATTCCTTTGGTGTAGTGGCGACAAAAAGCAAATAAAGTAGAAGGCGGCTGAGTGGGTTGGTCCTCAGGAAATGCTTTTGTCATTTTTTCAAATAATCTATACATTTTAAAAACTTAAATGGCAAATAATGGCGAGTATCATACCATTTAAGTATTTTTAAATGCAGGTTTGTAGGTCATTAATTATGAGTATTATTCTTATTTATTGCGTTGGGTTACTTAGATTTATTCCTTCGCTCATGTATAAATCATCGTATTTGAGCCCACCATTACCATAAGGTTTTTTAATTGGGCCCGTATTACAGTTTGCTAAAAAGTATATAAGAGGTTGTTCGCGCTTCATTCTAAATTGTGCATTTTTATACACCAGTGTTTGCTTGCTAAATTCACCACCTTTTACGTAAACATCATATTGCTGACCTTGCTCTGAGGCTGCTGCGTTATTAACAACATACCATACGTCGTACCAGGTATTTGTTTGCAGTGGCTTGGCCGATTGTTTGGTAGTGTAGTTTTGAATGTTGCTATACCCGCTGTCGGTTTTAACCATTAATGCGCCATCGTTTACAAGCCCGTTTGATTCTGTTTTATCGGTTACGCGAAGTGTTGGCTCAAACGCATCGTACGCATGTTTATTAATTAGCTCTGGCGTAAGGTTGCTTAATCCAAAAGCATGGTTATTAGGAAAAGCAGCCACGTTTATACGCATATAAAATGTGTAGGTGTCACCAACTTCAACCGCTTGTGGAAGTTTTGTATAAGAAAGCGCTTTACGATTTCCTAAAATGCCTTCAGCCGCAGGCTTTTTTAGTAAATAATGATTAACAGATGCGATTGCTTGTTCTGGTTGTATAATTGTTATTTGTGGATTTTTAACTTGTGGTTTGGTTTCATTTTGAGTATCAACACTTTGCCACTTGCTAAGTGAATGTTCAAAGTTATCAATAAGCAGCCAATCGCTCGATGTGTTTTTTTGAATGGTTGAACATGCTGATAGGGTGCTGAATAAGCAAAGAAATAAAATGTGTTTAGAAGACATAATTGGCTCTCGTAATATTAATGATATTTGGTTAACCAATTTTAATTTCGGCTATGGTTTTTATTAAAAGTCATATAACCAATTTAACTTTTTTATGTCAATCACTAAAACATTAGTTATGGTTTGATTGAGCTTGAAAAATGTAATATTGTCATTGTATTCAATCAGCTCAGCAAATTTTAGCTGAGTTGAAATTAATTAAATTATTAGGACGTTTTATGTATACGGGTTCGTGTTTGTGCGGTGAAGTAAGTGTTGAAGTATTGGGCAGTATAACCAGCATTATTCATTGCCATTGTTCACTATGTAGAAAAAATAGCGGGACTGCATTTGCAACTAATGGCTTTGTAAATACAGATGACTTCACAATAACGAAAGGGCAAGAACGACTCAGTGAATATAGTTTTAAAGCAGGGCGTACGCGCTATTTTTGTAAATGTTGTGGCTCTCCTGTTTATAGTAGTAATGCAGATGACAAAAGCAGAATACGAATTCGTCTAGGTATATTTGATAGCGATATTACTGAACAAGTATTGTCGCATAACTTTGTTACATCTAAGGCTAACTGGGAGCTGTTAGAAACAAGCTTACCGTGCTATGAAAAACATGAACCTGGGAGGTAAGACGTTTTATTCAATGTGGTAAATACTGTTAATACTTTTATAAAGGTCTGGCGCAAAATTTATAAACACAGGTGAGTTTTGTATTTCATCAACGTTAATATGCATCAACGTATGTTGGCACAATATCAATACTATATTTTTATATTCATTAAACTCTATTAGCGCCAAGCATTTAAAATGTTGCCTTATCAGTACCAAAAGGGCTTGTAATTCTTGACCTGTTTGCGGGTTTAAATTAACGATTACTTGAGTATTTGGCTCACTACAGCGATTTATGTTTTGCCAAAAGCTGTCATTGGTTAAAAAAGGCTGATGATGTTCACCACTAAAAATATCAATAGTAATTACGTTAAAGTTAGCTGTGCATTTTGAAATATACTGCTCAGCGCATTGTAAGTGGATATTGTGGTTACTTGGTAGGTTAAATAATTGCGTTGCAATAGAGGCTATATTCGGGTTTATTTCGATTGTACTAAATGTATTAATGATATTTATGTAAGGCGTATGGTTTTGCAGGTGATACATGATTCGCTCAAACCCTGCGGTTCCTAAGCCTAAATTTAATATGTTTAGTGTATTTACAGGTTTAAGTAAAAAGAGCAACATGCATTGATTTACAGGGACGATTACTTGTTCTGGATGCACAAGGCACATAACACCTTGAATAGTAATATCTTCATCTTTTTTTTGTGCAAGTGTTAGCCAACGATACTGTTGATTTTGAAATACAGTTATAGGGCCAAAATCAGTTTGTTCTGATTTGATTTGGTTTGCTTCAATGGTATCGTTTTTTAGCTGACGCATAACTTAAACTTTTTTATAAACACGTTCATAGTGTGCCACGAAAAATAAATTTTTAAATAGATTATTGTGCAGAACACATGTAATTTTACTTATTACTATAATAGTGTATTGGCAATTAACTGCTTAAGTATTATTCAAGGATTGAAAATGGGATTAATTTTAGTGCCAGCTGTTTTAGTATGGTTTGCAGTATTTATTTATTCTTTACAATTAGGATATGCGCTTATTTATAAAAATATGAGTGTATTAGCGACAGTATCTACTTTTTTAATTAGTATTATTGGTATGCTGGCTTTTATTACGTATGGATATAGGCAGTTTGTAAACAATACCTCTGTTTGGGCATTTGAGATCCCAAGTTACTTTTTATTTAACAAAATTGCTTTTATAGGTGTATTAAGTGGTTTTTTACTTAACTACTATATTAATCCAGCAAATAATTCTAATTTTTTGAGCTGTTTAGCATTTGTATTAATATTTATGTTTTCTGCTGGTGTGCTTGCAAGCTTAGGAGGACATAAGGCGTTTTTAAAAGAATTTGGTATTAAAACCACTCATTAAAGTATACATAATCAGTTTTGGCCCAGTATCTATTGGAATTAAATAGCTTTTACTATCCGCGTAACCTCTTGTAAATGCGCTTTAGCGTGCTCCTTTCTACATCTACCTCAAATGTATTGCCATAAAATCTTAGTTAAGTAATGGTTACACTATAATAATTAGGAGCTACTAAATGCTTAAAACATCTTTGAAAATCACAACAACGTTACTTAAATTTACTGCAATTGCAGGCGCCTGCACACTTGCACTATCAGCACATGGGAAAACACAACTTCAATATACCGACCAACAAAAGTTACATGATATAGCAGCTAAAGTATCAGCCGAACGTATTGGTAGTGACATTCAAACGCTGGTGGATTTCGGTACTCGCCATACGCTTTCAGAAACTAAATCGGATACTCGAGGCATTGGTGCGGCTAGGCGCTGGATAAAAAAAGAATTTGAAAAAATATCGGCACAGTGTGGCGGTTGCCTAGAAATTATTGAAGTAAAGGACACTATATCGGGCGAAAAACGCATTCCTAATCCTGTTGAAGTGGTTAATATAGTGGCCATTCAACGAGGGTCGAGCGAGCCGAATCGCATGGTGATGATGTCGGGCGACATAGATTCACGTGTAAGTGATGTTATGGACTTTACGAGTGATTCACCTGGAGCAAATGATAACGCATCAGGCGTGGCAGGTGTAATAGAAGCTGCTCGTGTTTTAAGTAAATACAAATTTAATGGATCGGTAGTTTACGCGGCGCTTTCGGGCGAAGAGCAAGGTTTGTTTGGCGGGAAAATATTAACGGCTTACGCGCAAAAGCATGACTGGCAAGTTCATGGCGTTTTAAACAACGATATGATTGGCAATATTACCGGTATTAATGGGGTAACCGATAATACAACTGCACGTATATTTTCAGAAGGTACCCGTGTTGTAGAAACAAAAGAGCAAGCTAATACTCGCCGCTTTAGAGGTGGTGAAGTTGATTCTGCGAGTCGTAATTTAGCGCGCTACATAGATACTATTGCGGATAGATACATTCCTAATTTAGATACAATGCTTGTATATCGATTAGATAGGTTTGGCCGTGGTGGGCATCATCGTCCATTTAACGATGCAGGTTTTGCCGCAGTGCGTATTATGGAAACTAACGAGCATTACGATCGCCAGCATCAAGATTTACGCACCGAAAATGGGGTTGAGTATGGTGATACTATTGAAGGCGTTGATTTTGACTATACGGCCAAGTTAACTTCACTTAATGCGGTAACGATGGCATCAATGGCGTGGGCACCTGCACCGCCAAAAGAAGTTAAAATAACAGGAGCAGTTACAGCCGATACGTCGTTTTCATGGCAAAAAAGCAGTGATGAAAATATTGCGGGTTACAAAATTTATTGGCGTTACACGAGCGAGCCGCAATGGCAGTTTAGTAAATACGTTGGTAGGGTTTCACAGTACACACTTAAAAATGTAGTGATTGATAATTATTACTTTGGTGTAGCCTCTGTTAGTAAAGACGGTGTTGAGTCGCCAGTAGTGTTTCCGGGTGATGTAGGTTCGTTTGATCACAATATAAAATAGTAGTTTGGCTGAAAATTCAGCAAACAGAGCGCTTGAAGGTGTAAACGGCCATTTTATACTTGCACCTTATTTACTAAGCCCTTAGAGTGTAAAAAAAGAAGTAAAAGGTTATTAAAAATGCAGCAACAAGAAAAAAAACCGTTAACAGCACAAGAGCAAGCTTTAGCTGAGCAACAACGTGTTGCATGGCAGCGTGAATGTTTTCAGGCAGCGCAAAAGCACTTAGCTGAAAAGGGCATTATGCCAAAATCAGTAGTTGATAAAGATAGCCGATTTTTAGCGCCACTTTGCGCAATGTGGAAATTTAAAGCACAAAATGGTAAAACATATTGGGTGGTAACAGGGCGGTTACCTACAGATCATGCTGAGGTTAGTGCGGCTACAGATGCCCGCGATGCAATGCGTTACTTTTCTTTGCAGTGGCAATTAAAAGCGGATCAAATTATGAGTACAGGCGCCCGTGACAAAACACAGGTAGATTTTGCTAACTTACTTATCAATAGAGCACATGGCTTGTATGAAATGTATGAAAATGAACCTCTGTGGGCAAATGAGGCAAAGTAACTACAGTTTGGGTAAGTAAAAAAGTAGAGGGTGATGGTTTATTTATTGCCCTTTTCTTTATCTAATGGACAAGTGTGAAAGGCGTTGTATTAAACGCCGAAACAGAGCATTGCATACGTTGCCTAGGAATTCCCGCCTCCATAAACACATTTCCTTGCTGAATAAAGCCATTTCGCTTAAAACGTTCTACTTCATCTAGAATACAATTAATACTGACAGCTTCTATCCCCTGATTTGATGCTAAATCAATAATGAAATTGAGAAGCGATTTATATACATTGCGGTTTCGGTGTGCGGGTAGTACAGCTATTCGACCAATTAAGCCATCAGTACATAATCGGCCTGTAGCAACGGGGCAGTGAGTGTCGTCTGTAACAAGTACATGCAACGCAAATTTATCTAGGCTATCAAATTCTATACGTTTAGGTATGTGTAATTCATAAACAAAAACACGCTCACGAATTAGTTGAAGCATATCCTTACGTATAGCCCATTCTACTTTATCAACTTGATAGCCCATGGCAAACTCCTAGTTAAACCAAATTCCCTCATTAACGAGTGTAGTAAAGGTTTGAATAAATACTAGGCTAGGTTTTAAAAATTTTAACTGCGAGGCTTCAAACTCGATATCGTCAGTTAGTAGTTTCACAGCAGCTAAGTCAGTTAATAACACAGTGTAATTTTCGCCGTTTACACTTAACAAAATGTTTTCTTCAAGCAATTGATAAATAGCGCGTGTGCCACCTAAGCGTTCAAACACAATGGTGTTATTAGTTAATGCATTCGTTATTTGCTCAGCTGAAAATGGCTCTTCAACAGGCGCTAAGTCCATTTCATGTTTAGGTTGGCTTAAGGTTGTTCCTAGCCATTGTTTGAATAACGTGTCGTTTTCAAGCAGTCCTTGCATTAATGTTTTAACTTTAGTGACTTCAATATTATTAAGCTCACCTTTAGATTCTCTGAGTGTGAGATTACCATCGGTGTAGCGTTTTTGACCACTTTCGGTATCAATAATATGATCGGCGAAGCTCGACAATAAATCTTGTTGATTAGGGGCTCTAAAACCAACTGAGTAATTGAGTGCATTTTCTACAGCGTAACCTTCGTGAGGACACCCAGGTGGAATATATAAAATATCGCCGGGCTCTAATATGCAATCTATTACGGCTTCAAATGCTTCTACTTGCAGTAATTTTTTGTTTTGAGCAAACTGCTTAAGTGTCGGATCAGGCAGACCTACACGCCAATGACGTTTGCCTTCGCCTTGAATAATAAATACATCGTACTGATCTAAGTGTGGGCCAACACCACCATTAGGCGTTGAATAGCTGATCATTAAATCATCTATGCGCCAGTTTGGAATAAACCTAAATGGTTCTAGTAGTTGTGCAGCATCGCTATGCCAGTGATCAACTGCTTGCACGAGCAATGTAGAGTGATCGTCTGTTAACTGCTCAAAGTCTTCAAATGGACCTTGGTGCGTTTGCCAATCATTTTTATGATTGGTGATAATGCGTGACTCTATGCTTTCTTCCATTGCGAGACCGGCAAGCTCATTAGCATCAAGTGGGTCTTGAAAATCAGTAAAACCTTGTTTGATTAAAAGCGGTTTTTTTTGCCAATAATGGCTTAAAAACTCTTGCTCAGACAAATTATTTATTTTTAATTGATACATACATTATGCCTACTAGTTAGTGCAATGGGGTAAAACAAAAAAAGCGAAAGGATGATCCTTTCGCTTTTTAAAAGAGCAATTTAGTTTTTAAACTAAATCATCAATAAACTCAACAGCACGACCAATGTAATTAGCAGGTGTTAGTTTTTTCATTTCTACTTTAGCGTGCTCTGGAAGGTCAAGACCATCGATAAAGTCAGCCATTATTTCTTGATTTACACGTTTACCGCGTGTTAAATCTTTAAGTTTTTCGTATGGCTTTTCAATGCCATATTTACGCATAACGGTTTGAATCGGCTCGGCTAGCAATTCCCAGTTTTGATCAAGCTCGTCAGCTAAACGTTGCTCGTTTACTTCAAGCTTGCTTACACCTTTAAGTGTTGATTGGTATGCAATAATCGCATAACCCATACCTACACCTAAGTTACGTAATACCGTTGAATCGGTAAGGTCACGCTGCCAGCGAGAAACTGGTAATTTTTGTGCAAGATGAGCAAAAATAGCGTTTGCTAAGCCTAAGTTACCTTCTGAGTTTTCAAAATCAATTGGGTTAACTTTATGCGGCATTGTTGATGAGCCAATTTCGCCAGCAATTGTTTTTTGCTTAAAGTGATTAAGGGCAATGTAGCCCCACATGTCACGATCAAAATCGAGCAATATAGTGTTAAAACGTGCAATTGCGTCAAACAACTCTGCAATATAGTCATGCGGTTCAATTTGTGTCGTAAATGGATTTAGTGTTAAACCTAAGCTTGATACAAACTTATCTGCGTGTGTATGCCAGTCGTAATCTGGGTATGCGCTAAGGTGAGCGTTGTAGTTACCAACAGCACCATTAACTTTACCTAACATTTCTACTTGAGCAATTTGCCCGCGTTGACGTTTTAAACGCATGTATACGTTAGCAAACTCTTTACCCATAGTCGATGGTGTAGCAGGTTGTCCGTGCGTACGAGTCATCATTGGGATTGCTTTGTATTCAATTGCTTTTTCTTTAATTGCGCTTAAAAGTTCATCGCAATAAGGAAGTAAAACGTTTTTACGCGCTTCGCTTAGCATTAAACCATGAGATAGATTATTAATATCTTCTGAAGTACAAGCAAAGTGAATAAATTCGTTAATTGCGTGAAGCTCACTGTTATCGGCGACTTTTTCTTTTAGTAGGTATTCAACCGCTTTAACATCGTGATTTGTCGTACGTTCAATGTCTTTAACGCGCTGTGCATCAGCTTCACTGAAGTTATCTACAATGGCGTTTAGAAGTGCATTAGCTTCTTCGCTAAATGCAGGCACTTCTTTAATATCGCTTGCTGCAGCTAACGCTTGCAACCAACGCACTTCAACAATTACGCGGTATTTGATTAAGCCAAATTCGCTGAAAATACTGCGCAGTTCAGTGGTTTTGCTGCCGTAGCGACCATCCACTGGAGAGATAGCCGTTAACGCTGAAAGCTCCATAATAACTCCTAAATTTTAGTTTGAACGATAGTTAAATTTTTGTTTTAGCAATGGCGAGTATTTTTCTTTTTGCAAAGAAAAAGTGACGGCGTTTACCGCCCATTTGTCGCCATAATACTGCACTTCTAATGCCGGCTAATAATAACGCACGGATTTTATTTTGAGTGAGCTGCTGTTTTAATAACTCGGGTTTACCATAAACCTGTATTCGGTGCCCAAGGGGGCTCAGCACCGACGAGTATATATCTGCTAAACCGGCAACAACGCTCTCGTCGGTAATAGCAAAGTGATCTAAACGACGATGAATATCATCAATTCGTTTACCTAATTCGTTTAAGCTTTTATCGTTTGCACTTAGCGCACGCTCAAGCTGCATCAAACCACCTACGTATTTTACTATTTCAACATCTTTTTGAGCACCTGTGGTTAGCTGCGCCATTAATGTTTTATAGCCATCACGTAAGTTGTCAGTACCTTGGTAAACATCTTCTGGCGAAGCCGGTGATGTTTGAATAATGCTTGAAAGTAATACTTCTAAGTCGTGCTCATTATTACTGCCGTACTGGGCAATTTTTTGAACTTGCTTAGCTACTTGACACATGGCGGCAAGCGCCATGACTTGGTGTTCATTCATTACTTGATCACCGAATCAATAATACCACCGCCTAAACACACATCTTCTGCGTAAAATACGGCAGATTGACCAGGTGTCACTGCTTTTTGTGGCTCGTCGAACAATACGCGGGCCATGCCGTCTTCACCTACAAGTAGGGTACAGCTTAAGTCTTCTTGGCGGTAACGTGTTTTTACTGTGCAGCGAGTGGTACCTTTAGGACCAATGCGATCAACCCAATGCAATTGGTTTGCATTAAGACCATTACTGTATAGGCGAGGGTGATCTTTACCTTGGCCCACAATAAGTACGTTACGTTCTAAGTCTTTATCAACTACGTACCATGGTTCGCCAGAACCTTCTTTCATACCACCAATTAACAAGCCTTTGCGTTGTCCAAGTGTGTGGTACATTAAGCCTTCGTGCTCGCCTACGTTATTACCGTCAGTGTCTTCAATAACGCCAGGTTGTGCTGGTAAGAACTTTTGTAAAAAGTCTTTAAATTTACGCTCACCAATAAAGCAGATACCTGTGCTGTCTTTTTTATCGTGCGTGATTAGGTCTTGCTCTTCTGCTATGCGGCGTACTTCTGGTTTTTCGATATCGCCTACCGGGAATAACGTTTGGCCAATATGTTCATGGCTTAGGGTATATAAGAAGTAGCTTTGATCTTTATTGTTATCAAGTCCGCGACACATAACGTATTTGTCATCGCGAAGCTCACGGCGAACATAGTGACCCGTTGCAATAAAGTCAGCACCGAGTGCTTGAGCCGCAAATTCTAAAAAGGCTTTAAATTTAATTTCTTTATTACACATTATGTCTGGATTCGGTGTACGACCTGCTTTGTACTCTGCTAAAAAGTACTCAAATACGTTGTCCCAATACTCTGCTGCAAAGTTAACAGTGTGAAGCTCAATACCTAATTTATCACACACAGCTTGCGCATCTTTTAAATCATCAGCGGCGGCACAATATTCATCATTGTCGTCTTCTTCCCAGTTCTTCATAAACAGGCCTTCAACTTGGTAGCCCTGTTGTTGTAATAAATATGCAGATACAGAAGAATCAACACCGCCGGACATGCCAACAATGACTTTAATGTGACTATTTTCGCTCATGAATAATTTCGCTTATACAGATTGCTGTTAACTTGGAAAGGCCGCGATTATAGCATGTATTTTGTTTGTGCTTAAAGAGCGTAGGGAAGCAAAGACATAATTTGTCACTATTTTATTTGTATAACAAATAGCAAACTAGCCTTAAGAGCCGTTTGAGCGGACATAACTTCACGCATTAATTAGTGCCTGTTTACCTTTCGCGGTTGAATTTGAAACAGTATATTGATTTTTAGGCAAGGTAACGCTTATGGTGTGTGGCTATTTCTTATAAATAAGCGATAACGTTGCATAAATACTAAACATTCGCGCCCTTTGGTTTGTCCGTGGGCAATCTACTCATTGTTAACGACGGATGTAGTATGTACGGTAACGATGGAGTAGATAACGCCTACTAGGCTGATACCTCGCGCACTATTTAATTTCACTTATATAGAACAAATTTTAATCCTAAAGGTCAGTAGGCACTAAGTTTATTAGTTTTTTTCATGCAAATATTGAATTTTATTAATAGTATTTTCTTTTAAAACTACTTGGGTAAATATACACTTAGGAAATAGTAAATAGTTGATATTGTTTAAATAGTATCAATTTTAGGGACGCTACCTATATAGTCAACGGAATGAATATATGAATTATGCTTATCAAATAAATGAGATAAAATCACTCGTAGAGCATTACACTCTAAAGTCTAGTTTTTCACCAAATGATTTATCAGCAAATACAAATACTGAATTTAAGAAAGCCGCTTATCATCTTTTCTATGAACTTATAAAACTAAAAAGCCTTCGTATTTATCAAGAACCAAATCATATAACTGAGTTATTCGGCCTCATTAAGCAATCATCTTTTCAAGATCGTATTGAAAAAAAAGTATTGGCTCACGTTGAATATTGGTGGCTTGAATGGTATTTCGCGTTAGAAATGGATGAAAAGATAAATACTGAAAAAAATAATACGGCAATGAGTTATTTATCGCAAAGTACACAGCATCCAATGCGTAAACATGAACTTAGCCACTACGCTAAATTATTCGCAGCATTACCTATGCCAGTGTGTAATGTATGTGCAAGAACTGGCGATATTTTAAGAGTAAATCAACGCTTTGTAGACGTTTTTGGTTATACGGTCAAAGATGTCCCCAACCTAAATGTTTGGTGGCAAAAAGCTTACCCAGATATCAAGTATAGGGAGTTCGCTAAAACACTTTGGGACAATTCTTTGCAACTAGCCCTGAAAAATAACAACGACATTCCAGCTAATAACTACCGAGTGTCATGTAAAAATGGTTCTCAAGTAATGATGGAGGTATCAGGAATTGATATTGGGGAAGAATTTTTGGCTGTTTTTAAAGATGCTACTGAGCGTTTACAAGCAGAAGATATACTCAGAGATATGGCTTTTTTGGATGCGCTGACGAAAATAGCGAATAGACGTCGATTTGACGAAAAGTTAACACATGAGTTTGAGCGTGCGAAGGCGTACGAAGGTTCATTGTCATTAATCATCCTTGATATAGATCACTTTAAAGAATTTAATGATTTATACGGACACGTAGCGGGTGATAGTTGTTTATATGATGTGGCTCAAAAAATAGCATCAACAGTGAGTCGCCCTGAGGATTTTGTTGCTCGCTATGGTGGGGAAGAGTTTATAGTTTTATTACCACAAACGGACAAGCAAGGTGCTTTGTTTATAGCTGAGCAGATACAAAAAGCGATAGAAAATTTAGCCATTGCGCATGAAGGTAGTTTTACCGGTTTTTTATCTGTAAGTATGGGTATAAATACAATAGATAAATGCACAGCTAGTGATGAGCTAAATTTTATAAAAGCAGCCGACAGCGCACTTTATTATGCAAAGAGACAAGGCCGCAATTGTATTGCTTTAAGTGCTAATTAAATAACCTGCATATTATTTTGTTTGGTATTTATGCTGCATTAGCGCCTATTTATCGGGGATAACCACGCACTACAGGCGCAGAGATACCTAAAAACTAAACATACGGCTGCAAACTTAACCTCGAGAGATAAACAGGCCTTAGGCTTAAAATAGTTTAAGCCTAATTGTATATAGTTTCGAGACTTAATATTGGCCGATTTAGACTATCATCAATACACTTTAAAACTAGGGGACTTCTGAGCGGTAGCGATTTTATTTGCTCGTAGGTGTGCCAATTCGCGCTAATAATGTTGCTATCTAGCGGTTTTGGGACTGGTATATTCTGAGGTGCTTCAAATAAGAAGCAGAACCGTAAATAGTGCACTGCGTTATCGGCATGCAAATTATACACACCTAAAAAGCCAATAGGCTCAAGCGCTAAGCCTGTTTCTTCAAGTAACTCTCTGCTTGCAGCTTGTGCAAGTGTCTCATTTTTCTCTAAATGACCCGCAGGTTGGTTGTAACAAATTTGCTTTGTAAATTTATCGCGCTCTTTTACAAGTAAAAACTCATTTTGCTTTTTTACTATTGCTGCAACCGTAACATGCGGTTTATGAATCAACTACGCCCTTAATTACTTTATATTCACCACAATTAATATCATCCAACGTATAGTTACCAATGCTATAGCGAATGAGGCGAAGAGTAGGGTGGCCAATATGCGCCGTCATGCGGCGGACTTGTCTGTTTTTACCTTCGTTAATGGTAATGCTTAGCCAAGTAGTGGGGATTGCTCTTCGTTCACGTACAGGCGGATTTCGCGCCCAAATTGTTGGTTCATCAATTATTTTAACGTTAGCGGGGAGTGTAAGTCCGTCTTTAAGTTCTACGCCATTACATAAATCATTAATTGATTCACTCGTTGGTTCACCTTCAACTTGTGCCCAGTAGGTTTTATTCGTTTTTTTATCAGGAGCAGTCAAGGTGTTTTGTAATTTTCCACAGTTTGTTAAAAGCAATAAACCTTCACTGTCTCTGTCTAACCTTCCTGCGGCGTATACTTCTTTAATCGGGATAAATTCTGCAAGCGTTTTTCTGTCTGCGTCATCTGTAAATTGGCATAGCACATCAAATGGTTTATTGAATAACACAATTTTTCTGTCTTTAGATGCTATTTGCGGCTTTATTTCTCTTTTACCAGATGGCGTTTTATTAAGTGCACTGCGAGAATAAGTACGCCCAGTACTTCTTTTAGGCTTGGTTTGTGTTGTTTGATTATTGCCTGATTTAGCTCTCATTATATGCACCTAGCTGGTTTTGGTAATCCAGCAATTTTTGTTGCTTGTTTAGCTGGGCCTTTAGGAAATAATTTATATAAATAAAGGCTATTACCTTTGTCCTCACCGAGTGCTTTAGCCATTGCTTTTACAAGCATTCTAATTGCTGGGCTGGTGTTATATTCAATGTAAAAATCACGAACAAAATTGATGACTTCCCAGTGTTGCTCACTAAGTGTGATGTTTTCTTGAGTAGCAATTACAGGCGCCAGCTCCTTTGACCATAAAGTATGGTCGAGCAAGTAGCCTTGTTTGTCGGTTTCAATCTGTTGGTTGTTAAATTCAAGCATGAGTTACCACGTAATTGATTGGTTAGTTGATAAAGTGAGTGCCACAAAGTCTTCATAGCTAATTGCTTTATCGTTATCTGCTAATTTTATTGCACGTACTTGCGCGTCTTGTTCAAGTATTAACAGTGTATCTGCAAACTGCCTAAATTGTTTTTTTGCAAAGCAGGCATCACCAACCAGCAAAATGCTATCGGTTGGTAAAATTAAATTTTCTAATTGATTTGCACAGTAGTAGTTAAGCGGCTTTGAAAAAATATGTAACGTGCTCATAGATTCACCACATGCTGCTGGGCTTTAATTAATGTTTGTTGTTGGCTAAAGTTGAGTGCTTTTGCCTCTATGAGTAAATCATGTTTATTTAAACCATAATCAAGCAATGATTTTTCACACACGTAAATGTTTTCAATATCGTAAATTTCGAGTGTTTTAATATTTTTAAAAAAGTCTTTTAAGCCAATATCATTTGGTTGCTGATGCTTTTTTAAAGCTAAAACGGCGGGGCCGCTAAACAACCAACTTATATTTTGGTCAACAGCAGCAAATATCAATGTCATATCAAGTGCATCACGAATATTTAAATCGTCAAATGGGCTGCACTGACTCATTACTAATACGTTTATCATTTAAATTGCACCCATTTATCTGCGTCGCTTGCAAGCATTGCAAATTCAGCTAACCCTGCGACTTTAAATACACCTGTGTTTTTAATATCCAACCCGCGCTTTTGCGCGGCGGTAACACACAGCATTAAATTTAGTTTTTGATCAGCGAGTTGCTGCCAAAGTGCTGAAATTCGAAGTTCGTCTGAGGATAAATCAAAGTGTGTAGATGCATGATAAATACCTTGCTGGTATAAAAAAATAGCATCAATGGTATGCCCTTGGGCTAAACATGCATTCGCAAATTTAACTATGCGTTGCGTGGTATCGTGATCGGATGGTGGTGTATGTAATGAAAGAACAAAGCGTGCCAAAACAATTCCAATAAAAAAGCCCCAATAAAGGGGCTATTTTAACAGAACTATTTAATTAGTCATCACTTGCGCCAAGTAGAGCAAGCAAAGAGGTAAATAAGTTATATACGCTTAGGTATAAAGATACTGTTGCACGAATGTAGTTAGTTTCGCCACCGTTTATGATTCGGCTTGTATCAAATAAAATCAAACCAGACATAATCAGTACAACTGCTGCATTAATTACCATAAACATCAATGAACTGCCAATAAAGATATTAACGATGCTTGCTACAATTACAACGATTAAGCCAACAGTTAAAAAGCCACCCATAAATGAGAAATCTTTTTTAGTATTTAGTGCATAAGCAGACAAACCAAAAAAGATAAGCGCTGTAGAACCTAAGGCTTGCATAATAAGCATTGGGCCATTAGGTAATGCGGCATAATGGTTAAGCAATGGACCTAAGCCAGCCCCCATTAAACCTGTGAAAGCAAACACCCAAAATACACCAGATGCTGTATCTGCTTTTTTATTTACAACAAATAATAAACCGAACGAAACGAGTGTAAACACAATTCCCATAAAGTAAGGTAATTGTAGTGCCATTGAAATACCGGCTGTAACTGCGCTAAATGCAAGTGTCATAGCTAGTAAAAAGTAGGTGTTTTTAAGTACCTTGTTTGTTTCAATGGTAGACATTACCGGTTTCGCGGTATTGTACGATTGATTAAACGCCATTGTAGAGCTCCTTAAAGTGAAACGTGTGTGTTTCGATAATTTAACTAAAATTAGATTACCAACTCTTATATGTTTGGGCAAACCTTTGTAGATCAATAGAGTCAAATATTTAAATAAAAGTTCATTAGCGATTAAATTAAAAACACTTTGTCTTAACTTTAAACAAATTAATTGTTTTTTAAGCACTTAAACAATTAATTTAAAAAAAAGCTTCACAAAAGGGATGGGTTTCCCTATTATGCAGGCCGTGCGGAGAGATGGCAGAGTGGTCGAATGCACCGGTCTTGAAAACCGGCATGGGTTTATAGCCCATCTAGGGTTCAAATCCCTATCTCTCCACCACTTATTTAATAAGTGTGTGGTAATTAAAGTATCATTCATTTAAATAGTTATTAGTACACTCTTACTTTTAACTTAGCAGTATCGGAGAGATGGCAGAGTGGTCGAATGCACCGGTCTTGAAAACCGGCATGGGTTTATAGCCCATCTAGGGTTCAAATCCCTATCTCTCCACCATAT
>NZ_JJNY01000047.1:0-77646 GCF_000690035.1 Pseudoalteromonas sp. S3431 | reverse complement strand
ATTTAGCTCAAATCTAAACTAACAGTCACCATTAGAAAAATGGGTAACTGTCAGATCAAGTCTGAGCTAGTACACCTTATTTATACAAAAATTTGATCCTGAAAAGGTTATTTAGCCATTGGCAGTAAAACAGAAATATAACGTTGTGCCCAATTAGCTAGTTCTACTCGATTACGCGAACTCGTTTTTTTAAACGCACTGTATAAATGGGTTTTTACTGTGTGGTCACTTATATTAAGTTTATCGGCAATAGCATTATTACTGGCACCTTGCGCTATGAGATAAATAACCGATTTTTCTCGTTTAGTTAAATGATCATAATCATCTTTTTTTATTTCTATACCATCGTACAAACTGTTAAATGATGATGCTACAGCCAAAATATCATTGAATGCGATTGAAATAATTTTTCGTGCAAACCAGAGTTCACCAGCATTTATTTTAACTAATCCTTTAAAAATAACTTCTGGAGGATCCGATTTATAAAATACGCCATTGAAATGATTGAGAAGTAAGTTCTTTTCACATACCGTTTCTCGCTCAACATTAAAGACAACAACGTTACAGTGCTTCGCTAAGCAAATTAAATCGGTGGGAATAAGGTCTTGCCAATTATTTTTAGTGCCATCAATCAAAAACAAATCATAATGCGATCGTTCTTCTAGCTGAGGTACTGTGTCATCCATTTTTATATCGGTAAACAGCGCTTGTAGTGTTCTTAATATAGCGGTGTAACTATGAGAGTGGAAAGATGACTGAAAAGTTGTTCTTACAAACACGTGATTTTTATGTGACATAAATTTCATCCATGAAACGTTTATGCAACATTACCTAAGTTATAGGTAACATACAATCCGATAATGGTATTAAAAAATTATAAGTAACCCAATTATTTAAAACTCTGGATTATTTAATAACGTATAAAATCTTGCCGTTACACCATTAGTCCAACCAAAACCCTGCTGTACTTGATATTCACCACCACTGGCTAAAACCGCTGGTGTGCACACATTGTATTTTTCGAGTAAACACTTATTTGCTGCAAAGTTTTGCTCAACCATATTTACCCAATTTTGCATTATATGTGTACTCAATTGTGTTATACCGTAGTTATTAAGCCCTTTTACCGCAAACCATTGTAGTGGAGCCCAACCATTTGGACTATCCCACTGCTGAGCCGTTTGAGTAATAGTTGTAACAATGCCACCCTCTTTTAAAAATTCATTGGCTAATCTTGTAGCTACCTTAGTTGCTTGCTCATTACTGGCTAAATTAACAAATAAAGCAGTAGTTGCCGCTGCACTAAGTATTGGAGATTGAGTCGTTGTACGGCAGTTATAATCAACAAAAAAACCGGTTGGTTCATTCCAAAGGTAAGCATTAATAAGCGCCTTGCGATTGCTAGCAAGTAATTGGTAATGCTCTGCTTGTTCACTATTGCCGAGCAATTGAAAGAATTTGCTTAACTGATTCTCTAAGTTATACATAAGGCAGTTTAAATCTATAGGAACAATATCAGTTGTTTGAATAGAGCTTAGTAAATTAGATTTACCAAGCCAACGAGAACTAAAGTCCCAACCCGACTCACATGCGGCGCGAATATTACGATAAAAATCAGATTTTTTCTCCTTCGCCAACCCTTCCGCTAGCGCTAAATCTTCACGCAATGACTCTGCCCTTGGCTCACTTACATCGTCCCAATAACGATTTAAAATACCACCACAAGGCATTCTTACTACCCGCTTTGAGCTCAATACATTAGTCGAAAGCAACTGAGCGCCTTGCATCCAAAATATATATTCTTTTTCAAGTGCTGCAACACACATAGCAAGCCATTGCGTATTGAGTGATTTACTATGCGTATGTTCCCATAATAATTCGACCATGAGTGCTAAAATAGGTGGCTGCGAGCGTGATAAATAATAGCGACGGTTACCATTTGGAATACAACCATAATCGTTAATTAAATCGACAAAGTTAAGTAGCATATCTTCAACTACATCACCTTTATCTGCATCGATTAAACCCAATGCTGTAAAATAACTATCCCAATAGTAAATCTCTTGAAAGCGCCCGCCAGGCACAATATAGCTGTGCTTTAGTGCTAGTAATGAATCTTGCTTTGGGGTATCCGCCTCTCTTCTAAGGCCACTCCACAACGAGTTTATATAATGTTTAACCGATGTCGTATCAGCCTCAGTGCTCATTGCTAGCACTGGGGAAGTAATAAAGTGTGCGTTTACAAACTCACTAAGCTGCGTATTAGTTAAAGGCGCTAATTGCTCATAACTTTTACATGCACTTTGCCAATTAACACGCGCAATTGCATCTGCGAATGTTTTACAGTCGCTAAATACATGCTGCGTTTGAACATCTTTAAATAATTGGCTGTCAAAAAAACTCATAACTTTCCTTACTGTTAAGCTGTCGTTGCATGTTGCGAGATAGCGTCGGTTCGCTTTTTGAAAAAAATCACGCTGATAAAAATCAAACTAATGGGTACCAAAGAAAGGTAAAATGCATGCTGCCCACTAAAATTCTCAAACACATAACCAGTTATTATTGAACCGGTTGTTCCTCCAAGTGCTGAAAAAACCACAATTAAACCAGTCATAGCTGCATGGCGATGTTTTTCAAGAGCGCTGAGCATAACTGAGTTAAGTACCGGATAAATAGGCGCCATGAAAAAACCAATTAACGGTAAAATAAATGCAGCAAGTGGTGCATCAAATAAACTAATTACTGTATTTTCAGTAACATTCTCAGTAAGCGGTAGGGTAATAAGTATGAGGCCAGCCATCGCAATTAAACAACTGCTCAATACAACAAACCAGTGAATGTGTTTAAGTACTTGCCCTGCCACTAAGCGCCCAAACGCAAGTGCCGCAGCAAAAATACTGGCCAGCTGGATACTAATAGCCACAGGGAGTTTTAAAACTTCATTATTGAATGTGGGTAGCCAAGTACCTACGCCCTGCTCAATTAATACGTATAAAAAAGCGCTAATTATAAATATGAGTACCAACGGTTGATATGTTAGCTTAAGCATGGCGATAAAATCGAACCAACCAGAGCGTTTAGTTTTACTTATAATGGCGGGCATTATAGGCGCAGCAATTACGCTCGTTATAACTATTAGGGTTAGCGCTGCCAGTAAGTAATAAACGTTGAGCCACGCGGTTGAATCGTTTGGATCTATAAAAGCAGTAAAAATCCAATAGCCACTTAACACACCAACCATGAAAATGCCTTCAATGGTGTTTAACAATGAAGAGTGGCTATTTGCATCACCTGTCACTTGGCCGATAATAGAGTAAACCGACACTTTGACCACAGCAAAGCCACAACCAATAGCGGCAAATAAAATTTTAAACGCATAAAAGTCACTAATTAAAGCCGTACTTACACAAGCAACCGCAACAACAGTAAGTGCCCCAAGCATGGCCAGTTTATAGCCTAGGCGAGGAATAAACGAAGCCACTACAAATGACATTATCGCAATGGATAAATCTTTAAACCCCTCAAGCACTGAAGCTTCTGTTTTACTTACCCCAAGGGTATTTATTGCCTGCAAAATAACGGTGCCCACGCTATTTAACAAAATAGCGAAAATAAAGTAACTTGCTGCAATTGCCAGTGTGACTTTTGTTTTACTCATAATTACCCTCGCTTTAAAGCGTTATTTAAACGCTATAACGACCTTTATTGTATGCCCATAACGAGTGCATACACAGTGTGTGTTTATATCAGTGAGGTTTGAGTTTAGTTTAGAATAGCCCTCAATGCAATCGTTTGCATTTTAAATTTAACATTAACTCAACATGATTTATAAACTATCGTTTACTTGATTGGCGGGTAATCAGTTCAATATCAATTACTTGTGATTCAACTTTTTCACCAGCTAGTTGCTGCATCAACTTTTGAACTAATAGCGTGGCTGCGTACTGTGTGTTTTGTCGGATAGTTGATAATGAAGGGTGGCTAATGTCGGCCATAGCAATATCATCAAAACCTACTAGAGCGACATCATTAGGAATGCTTACATAACGCTCTTTTAAGGCTTTCATGGCACCTAAGGCAACCATATCACTACATGCAACTATAGCATCAAAATAAAGGCCTTTTTCACGCAGTAATTGGTTAATTGACTGATACGCTGAGCTACTTGTAATATCAATAGATACAACATGTTGCTCTAATTTATGGGATGCTAATGCGGCAGAGTACCCTCTGTGACGCTCACTAATTTCACCATGTTCTGGATCACCTAAAAATACAATGTTTTTAGCTCCGTGCTCTATTAAATGCGTTGTTGCTTGCAAGCCTCCCAAGTAATTGTCACTTCCTACAATGGGGTAGTTGCTAGGTGTTTTAGGATCTCCCCATACCACCAGCGGAATACCTGCGTTAGCTGCATTTTCTATATTGGTTTGGTTTTTACCTTGACCTACAACAATAATACCGTCTGCACGGCGGCTATTAATAAAATAATTAGCCCAATCGTCTTGCGCCATGATTGAATTAGATAGTAAAAGCTCTAACCCTTGCTGATTAAGTGCAAGATTAATTTCGCTCACTACTTTAAGTAAAAACGGATCGCTAATCGACTGCTCTGTTTGTTCGTCAAGGTTAATTATAACCGCAACTACATTGGTTTTTTGTGTCCGCAACCGACTTGCAGCCGTATTAAGGCTAAAATTATGCTCTTTAGCTAAGCGCTGAAGTTTGTCGCGCGTTTCTTGTTTAATTAGCGGGTTATCATTAAGCGCACGCGAAACTGTAGAGGTAGACACGCCTGCTAGTTTCGCTAAATCAGTTAATTTAATTTTTTTGTTATTCATGATCTTCCTAAATAGTCGCTTACCACTGATCAATACAATTATCTAACTCGCTGACAATATAGCATTATTATTTTTTGCTGGCGCGAACAACGACCCAAAAAGTGTTTAACATATAAATAAGCTCAATAAATAAACTATATAAATTCATAAATAATTTACAAATAAATATTGCAAACGTTTGCATTTATCTCTAAGGTTTCAATATACACAGCCTATTTACAATGATTTTTAGTAAAAAGACTGCAGAAATACACTGTTTAATACACTAAAAACGGGATCACACACATGAAAATCAGTAAAGCAAAAAGTACACTAGCGTGTGCCATTACTTTAGCGCTTAGCACTCAATGCGCATTTGCTGCAGAGCAAACACAAGAAAAACAAAAAGTTGAGCGTATTGTAGTATCAGGAACACCCACAGGTGTTGGAATAAGAAAAATAGATGCCAGCTATGCGGTAACTAATATCGATAGTGAACAAATTATTAAATTGTCTCCAAAAAGCACCGCTGACTTATTTAAAGCAATACCTGGAGTTTGGGTAGAAAGCTCAGGTGGTGAGTCAGGTGCGAATGTATTTGTTCGTGGCTTTCCTGGCGGTGGAGATGCCCCATTTTTAACGCTAAGTATTGAAGGTTCACCAATTTACCCAGCGTCAACCTTATCGTTTTTAGAAAATTCATCAATGTTTCGTGTTGATGAAACCATTGAAACTGTAGAAGCACTACGTGGTGGGCCAAACCCTGTTTTATCTAACGGACAACCTGGGCTAACAACCAACTTTAGGTTAAAACGTGGTGGCGAAGAAACAGAAGGCTTATTTAAATACACAACTTCTGATTACGACTTACAGCGCATTGATGCTGTAATGAGTGGTGAAATTACTGACGATTTATACTTTATGGTTGGCGGGTATGTAAAAAGTTCACCAGGTATTCGTGATGCGGGCTTTACGTCAGAAAAAGGCAGCCAATTTACAATTAACATCACTAAAAACTTAGATAAAGGCGAGCTTAACTTTTATACCCGCCAAACTGACGACCACGGCGCGTGGTACTTACCAACGCCACTCAATGTTGATGGTATTGACGCACAATACACACAACTAGGCACGCTAAATCGCCAAGCAACAATATTTACAGGGCCAGATTCGCAAGCACACGATATTGACTTAGGTGATGGCCGAGGCTGGGACGGTCATGTTTCAGGCGGTAGTATTAAGCTCGAACTTAAAAATGGTTGGCACTTTTCAGACCGTTTTAACATTACTAAAGGCGATGCAAACACCTACGGTTTAGTACCAAGTGGCTCAGCAACAACCATTGGCGCAGTCGCTGATAACGGTCAAACGGCGTTTGGGTCAGTAACAAATACTGAATATGCAAGCGCTACACCTGTTCAACAGCTTGGACGATGGGTGGTGCTTAAAGAAATTAGCTCATTTACTAATGATTTAGCTTTTTCAAAAAAGTTTGGTGATTTATCAACAACATTTGGTTACTACACCGCAAGCACTTCGGCAAAAGATTGGTGGAGCTTAGGTAACACTGCATACCATGTACTTGAATCAGGTGGCGAAGCATTAACCGGTATTGAATGTAACCAAAGCACCGATGGCTGTGATTTTAACTACGATATTAGCTCAACAGGTGATGCCCGAACTCACGCGTTTTATGTTACTGGTGAATACAAATTTGCTGATGCATTCACACTGGATGTTGGCGTACGTCAAGAAAACCACGAAGTACATTACAGTGTAGATGAAGGCCTTGACGGCATTATTACTAAAGCCGTTAGCTACGATGAAAGTAAAACCTCTTGGACTACAGGTTTAAACTACTCAATTAACAATGATATGGGTGTGTTTGCCCGTGTTAACCGTGGTTATAAAATGCCGTATTTTGATGATTTTAGAGATAATTTTGATGCTTACCAAGGTGGCGAAAAGCTTATTAAAGAAATTACTCAAGGTGAACTAGGTTATAAATTAATTACTGAATCAACCGACTTTTATGCAACCGTATTTGTAAACGAAGTAAAAGGCGACACCTTTGTACGTCGCCCAGGTGTACCAGCAGAAATTTTAACAAATGAAGCGTACGGTATAGAGCTCGATTATAACTTTAACCATGAGTCTGGTTTTTCTGTTAATTTAAACACCACATTACAAGATGCTGAAATTACTCAAAGTCCAACAAACGATGGCAACCAATCCCAGCGCCAACCAAAATGGCAAGTACGTGTAACGCCAAGTTACGACTTTGAGCTACAAGGTATGTATGCAACTTTATACGGTACACTTTCAGCGGTTGATGATCGCTTTGGCAATAACGAAAACACTGTAACACTCGATGGCTACGAAAAAGTTGATTTAGGTTTAATACTAGAACCAATGGAAGGCATTAAGCTTCAAGTAGCAATAGATAACTTAACGGATGAGCAAGGCATTACAGAAGGTGATCCACGTAATGCTGATGCACCAAATGGTCGTTACATTATGCCTCGTACAACGCGCTTTAGTGTAAGTTACGCGTTTTAAATAAAATACAATATAAAGGGAGCATTCGCTCCCTTTCACTTTAATTAACCTAAGCAAATAAATTTAAAGGCTAAAGTGAATTACTCAATACTCGCTTTTAATTTATTTAACGCATCAACCGAAAAACCTCGGTCATAAAAATATAAAATTTCGCCGCTGTTATTTATAAGTACCACACGTGAGTTATTTGGGCTTTGATTACCCGTAAACTTTTGTACCGCTTCACCATCTTTATAAATAGTAATTACCCCGCCCCATAATTCTTTAGGTATGCCTTTGCGCATACCGCTGTCGATAAATGTGCTAAACATACGTGGTGCCATACCTGCAATGGTTGGTAGTTCGTAAGTTGGAAGCGTTACACCCGCCATATCTAAACCAATTAACCAACGGTCTATATCAAACTGGCTGTCTTGCTTGTAACCAATAAGCAGCAGTGTTTTATCTGCGTTAAAGTCGCGGGGTATAGTCACTATGTTTTGCTCTAAGCTTTCACCGCTAATATTGGGAAACTGCTTACCTGTAACTTGCTGATTTGGGTACTGCGATGTACATGCGCTCAGTAATATAAAAATAAAAACACTTAGTATTGATTTCATTATGATTAAGTTCCTAACATTTTGGTTTTATAATAACGTTTGTTTATATGTTTTAAAAATTACAAATATCTAAATTCAAACACTCTGTTTTGCCATATATTCATGAAACTTATCAACCTTCATTGGTCGGCCGTACTTCCAACCTTGCCCGTAATGCACTCCCGCAGTTTTTAAAATAGCTTCTTGCTCACTAGTTTCGATGCCCTCTGCAACACAGGTATAATTAAACTTTGTCACAAGCTCCATAATGTTCGGGATCATAGAAGCCTTTAGACCCTCAGTTGCTATATCTTGCACAAATGTACGGTCTATTTTTAACTGATGAAAGCTCAAATTTTGTAAATTTTTTAAATTAGAATAACCCGTACCAAAATCGTCTAATGACAAGTTAAAACCCGATTTGACCAATGTTCTAAAATGCGCATGAGCAATACTGGTATCAAGGTATTCATCTTCGGTAATTTCAAGGCAAATAATAAATCGAGAATTAGTAAGTTCAGAAACTTGCGTTAAAGATGATACATTTCCTTGCTCTACATCACATGGAAATATATTAAGCGATACTTTAAAACCCTCAGGTAAAATATCAATAGCTGTAAGTTCCTTAAGCACCTTTGCAATCATTGCTTCAGTGAATTTCCAAGTTAAATTATTTTTTCTGAGTAACGGAATAAACTGATCTGGGTAGAGTGTTCCATATTTATCTTTAAAACGAGCAAGTACTTCACAACCTATTACTGTGCCTGTTTGCAAACAAATAATAGGTTGGTAGGTCCAATAAAAAGAGTTTTTATTTAAGCCTAAACGAATACGATTAAATGTAGAACGACGATCGGCAATCAGATTATCAACAAGTAATGCACTCGATACTCCAGCCAAGCAGGTTAAAATGAGGGATATAATTAGTAAAAAGTGATTTTTAGCAAAAAAATTATTCCAAGGCATATGAAGTGCAACGCAGTAATTGCTATTTTGTTCACTGCATACCAGCTGCCTTTCATAAGGAAGATAAACATTATTGACTAACGTATCGTAAACACCACTTTGCCCTGCCAAATGATTAATAGAACGCTTATGTTTATAAACAACTTCCCACATGGGTGAGCTAATTACGTCATCATTAAATACTTTAGTATCTATTATTAGATTGTAGTCACCTTGACGCACTATAATAACTTCCATTGGGCGGCCACTAAACAACAATAAATACAATTGAGGTTCAAAGCGTACTCGAATATTTTCATCTACAATAATATAATCTGGGCTTTTATCATTAATAACTTTATCTAACAACCCAGCTCCTGTAGTACATACAAGCTGATTGTTCTTAAAAAAACCTATATCTATTACATATTTTGCATCAAATAAAGCACGACGCATCTCAAGCAACGTTGCTTGGTCACATTGTTTAAAACCGAGGTTATTTAATGGAGTAAGAATTCTGCGCCGTTCTTGTACTGCGGTATCGATATGCTTAACTAGGTGTGTAGCGTCTTCACTTATTGTAGCTGCTAGCTTTTGGCCTGCAAAATAAAGTAGTATCAAGCTCCCTGTCACAAAAACCAAGATGCCGGTTAGCAATGCTATTATTGATTTCTTATGGCCTTTTTTCATCGTATCCTTACTAATATAGTGTGTGCTTTAAATACACATTTTATAAATGCATAATGACTTAAAAAATAAATAAATGGCTTAACCAAGTTTACTTTTTCACAACATCGTAAAGCGCTTTGGCTATTACTTGATGCTGACTCTCACAAATATGAATTCCATCTTCTATTGATACGTGCACTAAAGATTGAAGATCAATAAATATAATTTTTTTATTTTGTGCAATATTTTTGAATTGCTCTTTTAGCGCAACGTTTTTGCACTCCGCACCTTCATAAATATGCTTGTAAGGGCCTCTACAACGTACATAGGCCGGGCTCAAAATAATTATTTTTGGCTTTTCATCATGTTGATTATTTAAACTATAAAAATCAAAAATATCATTAATTAAATTATTTAACCCCAGAGCAATGCATTCTGGAGCTAAATTAAAACGCTTTTTCAGATCGTTTGTCCCAAGTGCAATAATAATTACATCGAGCGCATACTCTTCCAAATAAGGTTTTAAATAACTAACACCCGAAAGTGAACCGTTATACGGCGGATGGTTTACTAAGGTACGATTGGGTTGCCCTGCTTCAATAATATTAAAGCCTGACCCTAATTTTGTGGCTAATTGTGATGTCCAGCGAATACTTTCGTCAAAACGCCCTCCTGTAACGGGGTTTAAACCCCAAGTATTAGAGTCGCCAAAGCATAAAATGTTTTTTATCATTAAAATGGATTCAACGTATAGCCTTGCTGTTGTAGTTGGGCATGAGCAGTCATCGCAGAAAGTGACATTTTAACGCCTGGAATAAGCTGTTCAGGAGTAACTTTAAAATGTGTAGCTGACTGACCACACACAAAAACCTGTGTATTATTTACGAGTAATTGTTCAATTAAGTACCGGTTTTTATTATCAATATTAAACCGCTTTTTATATTCGCTATTAGCTAACACGTCAACACTTGCGCTACCGTGCACAACTAAAGCGAGTTTTATATTTTCAGGCTTTACACCATGCGCTACATGCATGTTAATAAAACGCGCTAACGAATTTATTGAATTATTTTGCGCGCCTTCTTTGGCTCCCTCGCTAACATCAAAAGCTATTCTAAACGAGGTAGAAGCACTAATTGGCTCGTGTTTTGGTACATTATAGAAGCTGCCAAACCCTTTGATCGGGAGTTCATTAGCTTGTGAAAGCGGACTAATAAGTAAAAGTAATAGTAAATATTTCATAAATCCTGTGTTTTTAAGTAATCAAGCCTATTTAATATACTATCAAAAGCAGGGCGTGTTGATCTTTTTGGATGAAGTTCGTTCAAATTAAAGACTGTTTAATTACGATGCAAAACTTGTAATCAATAAATGAAAGAAGTGCAACACCTTCGCTCTGCTCGAACAGCGTTTATGGGATGTTATTTCTATAAAGGAGTAATAACACGCAGCCGCTATATTGCCTGCGTGTTAACATCTAAAAATAAACACCCCGTCGAGGAATAGGTTGTTTATTATGCTACCGATTGCGTATTTTTATGGCTATGATTTACAAAGCGCATACCTAAATAACCAAAGGTTTGCTTAAATATCTGTACAAAGGCATCAGGGGCTTCAAAAGAAGAGGCATTTGATAGCAACGAGAACTCTTTTGTACGTAACGCGCGTAACTTAGGCTTTAAGTTTTCGTCGTCCATGTAATCTGTGATCCGATCGATAAATGATTTCATTTGTACCGTGGTGTTATACCAATACACGGGGGATGCAAAAATCCAATGTTCATAATCGAGTAACGACTCAAAAACAGTATAAAAATCATCATTTTTATAGTTCTTACTATAGCAGTATGGCGGTATTTTATAGTCATCAAGACAAATAACGCGAATATCATTTTGCTCTGCATAACTATTAGCATGTGCTGATGTATTTCCTTCTCTACGTGCACTTGAATAAATTATTACTGAATTTTTTTTAATTTTATATTGCATTTAACTCGCTCCTTTTTTATGTTGGGAGCAGCTTAAAACCTCAACCATTATTGAGGTCAATATATGGATTTAAAATGAGCACAGAACAAAAAAAATTAACAGAAGCTAACCTAACCGTCGGCTATGTGGCAAAAAGAAGTGGTGTAAAAGTATCAACCCTACATTTTTACGAAACTAAGTATTTAATAAGAAGTTGGCGAAATAGTGGTAATCAGCGTAGATATAAACCCGATGTACTTCGCCGTGTGGCGGTCATAAAGGCAGCGCAAACAATGGGAATTACGCTAGAGGAAATTAAAAACACGCTAGCCACACTACCAGACAACAGAACCCCGACCAAGCAAGACTGGTCAGCGCTTTCTAAGCATTGGCAAGCACAGCTCGACGATCGCATTGCTTATATGCAGCGTTTACGTGACAAAGTAGATGGCTGTATTGGTTGTGGCTGTTTATCACTTAAAAACTGCCCTATTTACAATAAGGATGATCATTTAGGAGAGCAACAAAGTGGTGCTGTATTGTTAGATAAAGTTGATAATACCAATTCACCTAATTAAGTGATCTATTTTGAGGTAAAAAAATCGTGTCGATAACAAGACAGAAACTTTTAACGCAGTTAGCGTCAGATTTAACCCCTCAAATTGATTAAGTATTTTTGCGGGTTGGTATAGCAAGAGTAAAAACGTTTGAAATTATTTGTCAGTGCTTTAAAGCACTAGGGCTATTTGAGGCTTGTAACCGAGTGAGCTCGGTAACTGCTCATGCGTACTTATTCTTACATCGATGAAAGAATAAGTAAAAATAGAGCAAAGTTTCCGCGTCCTGTTCACGCCCTTACCTGCATTTATGTAAGCAAATACCCCCTAGGACGAACCCAAGGAGAAACGCATGCTTGGCATTTATATTACTTTATCACCTATTTGTGGGAAATAACCACATTGCATAGGCTCTGCCTTGTCTAAAAATAAAACATACTGGTGTAAATTGAACTCCAAAAGATAAACAAGCCCTGAAAGTAGTAACTAACCTGAACTCTGGATAATAAATCAATCTCGAGCAGTTATTTTCAGCGTTAACTAAATTATCTCTTTTAACCTAAACCATTTAAGCCTTCTCTAGCAGCTCGGTATAAAGCACCTAACGTAGAATCAAACACCCATTTAATAAAGCTGTAAGTAAGCTCTACAGCTTTATTAATAACTTTACCGGCAAACACTAACATATGCCCTAATAAGCCTAGCGTTTGTACTGCAAATGATGCAGACGCCTTTGCTATTTTATCGATAGTACGAGCAAGCATATCGTAAAACGTTAATCCGGTTCCAATAGCTGCTTGTGCAGCGACAGCGCTGTAATAGCCCGCATCTTTTAACAAGGTGATTAATGCCGCACTTAATTTATCAGACCAATGCGCATTAAATGAAGCTTGGTTTCTATCTTCAAACTTTAAACGCACTGGTGTGCTTAGAAAATGATTAGCTTTTACGGTTAAGTTGTTCCAATCATTGCTGTTTGCCGTATTAATATAACCAGGCGTTCCGTCCAACTTATGAGCAGCACCTTTAAGGCCTTGCCCATTATCTAAACGGATTTCTTGCCCATTATACGGTGCATGTGAAAATGGCCATAAAGGGACTTTAGCAACTGGATCAGCGCCATGGGTACAACGGTAAATTTTATCAATTCTCGATGTCGCTGCCCTTGAAAAACCTTCAAGCCCTACTCGCGGTGAGCCAAATGTATACAGCTTTACTGGTAATGAATATTCCGCTTTGATCCAATCAGCGGATAACGTAGCTAAAGCACCACCTAAACTATGACCAACAACATGAACACCACCCGTCATTTTATTCTTAATATTAGCAGTGACAAACTCTTGTAGCTTAGGCTTCATAGTATAAAATGTTTTATTAAACCCCGCATGCACCATACTACCGTTTGAACCACCGCTTAAACCAAAATGAGCATCAGTTATGCCATCACGTATTGTATCGGTCCCTCTAATAGCAATTACAGACTCCCCTTTAAAAGCCCCCGTTCCGTGACCAACTAGGCCAAAACCAGAACTTAACCCAAATAGGTGCGAAATAAAGCCGCCTGACACACCTTGTACTGAACTAGGACTTACAGAAAAGTCAAACTTTCCACGTAAAGCTGGAGATAAAGAGTTATTAATTAGATCCGTACTTTTGATGTCTTTGGCATCATAAGCAAGTAACGCGAGTTGTACCGCTTGTGCAGGTGTTAATGTATTCATGCTAAATCCTTTTAAATTGTTTATAAACTAAATTTTACAGGCTGTATAAACTGTAAAAACGTGTTCTTTATCTTCAACAACCGGTATATCGTAAGTTTGAGGCTCTTTTGCAATGTCGCACACTAGATTATTTAAATACTCATTCAAAGTTTTACTTTGCTTATGTAAACCAATTCTGGCAAACCATAAAACAATATCTTTCGAGTTATCTTTTTTTATGTAGATGTGCTGAATTAGAGACCCATTATCGAACATATTCGCTGGCTTAGAGGTTTTAATAACTCGCTCAGGAAAAGAAAAATTACCATTTTCGTCTGACGTCGTTTCATCTAAATACTCATCACCAAAAGTGAATGACTTAAATATGGTAATATTCGCAAGTGGTTTACCATCATTTAGCAGTTGACCACTAATCGGAACTGATAAAGTAAAATCCTGCTTTTTTGAAAAGCCAAACATATCTGCAAAAGCCTGTGTTGTAGTAAAAAAAATAACGGTAATAGACACTACTACCAGTAAAGAAATCTTTAAACGTGATAATAACAAAGCAAACTATCTCCCAAGTTTTAGCTATACATTACGTAATATATATTTCTATTTAATTACACTCTTTAAGTGCTTTTTATTTTAAATAAAAAGCGATAATCAAACTTATTAAAACTAAAAACTCTAATAAAATACAATTATACTGCATGCATTTGGAACAAAAAACAACCAGTTTGTTTTTTATCCGTACTGCGCTATACATCAGGGCAAAATCGTAGATTTAACTCTGATTTAAAAGTATGTTCTTATACTGTTTAATGAATGAATATACCGACCTATAACAACCATTGATTTAAGTACTCAACGTTAAAAAATAAGTCGTTAACGGTTTATTTTTTGAAAGTAAGTTTTAAGTTTTAATAACCCAGATTCAAGTTCAAACTTTTGTATTTTAGGATTTTTAAACTTTAAACCGTTTGAAATATGGGTATTAATCATCGTCGCCATACCTTCAAACCCATCTGGCGCTGTAGCCACTAAATCAATAAGTAAAGGCTGAATAAGCGGTCGATGCCCTTCTATTAAAGTGGGGGTCTCGTATATATCGTAAACGAGGTTGGTTAGTGTGTTCTGTTTTTTTTGTTCCATGTAATTTCTATAGCGCTTTAAATTAAAGCGTTAATAGCTCCTTTATATTTCAGTTTTCATTTAATGATTCATTTTCAGCTAATGATGCTTTGGCTTGCTTTTGTATATATTGAGCGCGATGCTCCCAATCGGTCCTATTTGCATAATTTATTACATAATCTGTATGAGAAATCACTTTATTCCACATACCAAGCTTTTGGTAAATAGTTGATAGTTCAAAATGTGCCGAAACAGTTTGAAAATTCATTTCATTATCATGGAGTAAATATAATTCATATAATCGTGCAGATTCTTTTAAATCCTTTTTTACGAAGTGGCCACTTCGGTATATCCAAGCAAGTTTTTTTAAAGCACTATACTCGTTATTTGCAATACGAGAATTAATTTCCTCTAAATAACGAGACCCATCTCCAGTGTGCACGCCTATGTAATACAAAGCCTCCCAATCACCAAGACTATATGCTTTTTCACACCATGCTTCTAACTGATCAGGTGCATGCATTAAGCTCTTTTCGCATTGCTTAGCGGCTTTCTCTACAGTTAGGTTAGGGGAGTTAATATCTATACTAGGAAAAAGTGATGCTCTCAAAACCGAAGGAAATACAAAACACCAAGTAAAGATAATTATTGATATTATTTTTACCATTGTAGTGAACCATCACTATTCACACGCTTTTCAGGTATATGCACTTGAAAAGATTTAACAGATGATTCGTACGGGTAGCCTTCTCGATAAAAATAGCGTTCTTTTAAGAATTCATCCTGATTAGAGTCACCTGAGCAGCGTCTATCACTTATGCAACTTAACCCTCCGATAAAGTCGATAAAGCGTACATTGAAAATATTGTGATCTTTAAGAAATACATCAACACCAGGCTGGTCTGCTGCATTTAGTACAGCATGAAAGCGATGCATAAAAGCAACAACCCTATTCTGACTTGAACGGTTTAATATAGTAGCTAAATTAACTGCCCAAAGTGCGTTTCTATAAGTATGAGTATCAAAGCAATCGCCTCCTATACCCTTCTCTGAAGAGCATACACTATCCATTATATCCATTGTTTCAACTAACACGTCCAGCGCGACTATTTTCATTCCAATATCGCGCGCAGCCTTAACAAGTTCACCATAAGCATGAGGTGTTAAATAGCCATGGGTCCAATACTTATTAAAATACTGCTGTATAACATTAAAGCCTTTACCTGTGCGCTGATAAAAGTCTATTTTTTCCTGCATAGCTCTTGGTAGCATTTCGATTGCAAAATGCGTGAAACCAGCAGCTTTTAGCTGTTTGATTGCCTTTATTGCTTCATACTTATAACCAGCAGTGCTATGACTCGATTCACCAAGCATCACTAAGCGTGCATTACCTGCCATTGTTTTATAATTTACATCCGTGTTTATTTTATTCACTGTATTTCCTTATGTTTAATATTCTTAATGTTATTCAAAAAACCAAGTTAGTCACACCAAGCTGCAGGCGTGCGTGTAAGCTTAAGCGAATCTCTATTTTCATTTACCCAAGCATCAATAACAGGTGTAGGTTTAAACTCTGAACCCGTACCAGGCCAATAGTAAGACCCGCTTAAACTCTTACAAAGTGCTAAGTAAATAGGCGCCGAGTTAAACATTACATCTTCACCTTTCTCAACAAACATCTCATAAGAAATTTGTTTATGAGTTATCCCTTTATAGGTTGTAATTACATCTGCAATAAAAATATGCCTTTGGAAACCATCGGCCTCTTGAAAAGAGTCTACTTTAATAATTTTTACTTTAGCTAAATAGTCAGCACGACTAACCGCTTTTCTAAAGCCATCAAGCTCTAATAAATCAGTATGTTGAGCATTAGCACAAAAATTAAGACTTAATAAAATAGTGTGCGCGATCAGCGCTTTTAATTGGCTAAAAATCTTCAATAGAAGCTAATTTACTAATAGCAGTACTGTCACAAACCCAATATTTCTTTATTTCATTTTTTTGTAGTGTGACTGTTTTTTCCTTTGTTACTGTATCAAGCTCTTCGCTATAGTAATCACTTACTATAACTTCACTTTTCCCCTCATTAAAAGTCAAACTGTGTTCAGTAACTAAAAAGCGATGATAGCTTGATTTTTCTACAGCTTTAAAGTCTGCTGAATCAATAACTGTGGCTGCATTTATAGTGAATTTAGCTAAGTGAAATTTATTACCTACTTTGCTAATAATCAGCTCAATAGGTGTTGGCACATCCGCATTACATTTAAATATAACTTGCGAGGTACCTTGAGCTGCATTACATGACGCAATGAAAAACAAAGGAGTAGTCAGAACAAGCTTACCAAGGTTACTTTTTATCATGCTTTTTAAATACCCTTGGTAGTTCAATATTCTAGTTATTTAGTAAATACATTACTTAATGCTTAACTGATACACCTGATAAATCAAAGTTATAAAGCGTAACTGAATCAATGGAGTGATCTTCAACTAACTTAGTATTCTTTACGCTAATAACCCCTTCATCAATACTAATATTGCTTACATTACTACTTAGAGTGAAATTAGGGAGTGCGTATAGCTCTGAGTTGATGATTTGATATCCCTTTAGCACTTGCAATTTGTTACCTGCATAAAACTTTATTAATGCATAATAATTTTTGCTTTTTTCGAGCAATGTTATTTCTGGCGTATGGCCTTTTAATCGAGTGGCAATAAAAGGGCTCCCTTCACTAAAAGACAAGATGTAAGTATCCCTTGTAGGCAAGCAAATACCTGACTTATCTTTGTGGAGTAATTTAACTTGCTCAAACTTCAATGACTGCAATAGCCCTGTTTTGTCATCAATTTTTATAGGCTTAGTTACTTTTATATTTAAGCAGTCTGACGCGAAAGCGGTATGACTTATCGTTAATAGTAGAGTACAAATTAAGGCCTTAAAAACATTCATATACTTACTCCATATGTTTGCCAATTATGGATAAACTCTTGCACAGTTCCCTTTCCAAGTGGCGTATTATAATAAGTTTTCCAATACTGTGCCTGCGCATTAGTATCATTAGCTTCTGGCAATGCAGCTGATGCTCTTAAATAGTGGATTCTAGCAATGGCGCATGCATAAGCATCATTCTCTTTTAGCTCTTTTAACTTATCTTCAGTAGTCATTAAGCTTTTAATTTTTAATGCTAACTCTGCTCTATAACTTAGGTAATTATCCCAGATGTCATCATGAGTAGCAGGCTCTATCTGAAAATAACTCAAAGCAGGTCCACCGCCTAGTTGTTGACGATACTTCAATCGACTTTCTTGAATCGCTGTACCCAGCAATAAGATTTCTGCTTTTTTTGATGATAAACCAATTTTTAACAGCGTTGGTTTTATGACATTTTTCAAGAAAAGTTGAGGATCTTTCATTCCTGCTTTTTGAGAGTTATATAACGCAAGCTTTTCATTAATTTTGCGAAAAGTAGCATCGTTAGCATTAATTTTTCCATCAGGCCGAACCATGTTTAACACTTTGCTTTGGAATAACTTAATAGCAGCAATAGTTTTTGAGTTTTCTGGGCGAGGGTTTAAGCGACCATCGACAATTAAAGCTTGTGTAGGTGGAATAAGTTTTAGTAATTTATTCAAAGCCGTTTGTACAGTTTTTACATCATTTAAACTGTTAGTGCCGCCTAACCCAACAGGTTGAGTTATTCTTATTGATGACATATTAAAATCCTTTTTAGAGTTTTTATATAGCTCGTTTAATATTTAAATATAAGTTAGTGAAAGATGGAAAGCTCAGCCTATCCCTTGTCTATTTCTTTCAATGTATTTAATAAAATATCGTTACCATTTTTAGAGATAAAATTTGCATGTATATATAATCTATCTTTTTCAGTAAGATATATATCCGTGTTTGATATATGTGTTAAATAGCTTTTAACTAATTTTGATTCGTTGCTATTGAGGCTTCTAAAGAGCGTTGAACCTTCCAATCTACCTCTATTTTTTAAAGCAAAAAAAGCTGAAAGGTTGGCCATAAAATGTGTCAAATCTTCTTTAGTTACTTCTAAAGACTCCAAAAACTTTATAAAAGCTTCATCGAAAACTTCAGCGTTATCATTACTCGCTCTTAAAAAAGATTCAACATGCCCGCCAAGGTTTGCACCATGATTATGTTGGTCAAAGTCAGGGGTTCTTACAAAGTAGTTTTTTTCTCCACGAAAAAAGCTATTTGTTTCATTTTTTTTTATCGAAGCTTCAAATAAATTTGTCATGTAAAATCTCTTAGTCAATGACAGTAAAGGTGTAATTGCTCAACTTATATTTCTAGTTAGCAACTTACTAAAATCATATCTACTTTTTATGTAACTCATTTGACATAGCAACAATATCAGCCATTACCCGTTTTTCACCTAAGTCAGCTAAAAAATTTAAATGCTCAATAACCTTTACCTTTTTTAGATTTTCTAGTTTGTTTGTGCCACCTAAGGCCAATGCAGGTACAAACGCAAACATTTCATCAGATTCTAAGAGGCCAAGTTTTTCTGATGCTTTATCAAATAATAAGCTACCTTCAACATCTTTTTCATCCATTTCATTTTTCTTTTTTGTAGCAAAATAAAGATCCACTGTAGTATCACCACCTCGTGAACTGAACTCTTCATAACTATCTGTTGGGAATAACATGCCATATAAAGGGTCGATTTTTAAACTGTTACCACTTTTCTCTCCCCAGATAAATAGGCGACCAAATGCACTCCTACCAATCACATGATATTTATCGATACCATCATTTTCTCTTTTTTCAAACTCAGTACCCTGTAACCAAAGTTTCAGAATTTCTCTATAGTCATTAGGATCAACGGTCCAAAAAATGCCATTTCCCCACCCACAAAACCCAAATTCACTCCAATAATTCAAAAGGCGAGAAGGTAACTTATCTTCAAACTGCTTTATAACTGTTGGCTCTGGTTTTGTTGAGTTTATTGGAGGGCCAAATTGGCTATAGTTATAAAATCTGTTGAGTAATTTATTCATCATTTACACCTATGAAGTCTAACGTTCATTTTTACATCGGGCCCTAGTTTTTTTAACATTTCCTCAGCTTTATTGTCCATATTTTCTACCCTAGTTTTCATTTCTTTGTTGCCTGAACTATCCATACCTTTGTTCTTCCATTGCGACCCAATAGATTGATTCACACTAGCGTCACCTAGGTCAATCACATTTTCATCTGAACCTCCGGCTATCATATCTGGATTATGTAGCGCATTGAGTGTTTTCATATCTTTCTTAACCAACATTTCCGCTATTTCTGTGATTTTTTCATCTGAATAATCATTATCACCTAGTAATAGTTCATTTTCGTATTTAATCATTAATTCTTCTTGAAAAGTTTCCCTTGCCTTTCGCTGAGCCGATCCACTTCCCTTTCTACCAATTGCTTTATATGATTTACGATTATCTAGATATTTTCTAACTGTCATATCATTGATGCCGTCTTGTTGGCCTTTCAATTGACGATCATATTCTGCTTCTGTACCTTTTGCATTTTTCTTAAAACATGCAACCTCATGCAACTACATTTTTTTATCATCTTCATCGGATTGCAGTTTTTCTGTACTTTCGAAATTACTAGATAGCTCCTCAAGACTGTTATTATGAACGACAGTTTCGGAATTAATTAACGCAGCCTCAGTTATACCACCTTTGGTTTTTCCTCCTGGGATCCATTCCCCATCGTATGCACCACCTTCGCGACCATTTGGGATGTCATACTCAAATCGCTCATCGCCAGGCTCGACTGTAATATAAGTAATTTCATCATTACTTAAGTCTGTGTTTTCGCCTAAACTAAGTTCATCTCTAAGTATTCTCCAATCATTTCCTGATTGAGTGTATTTAGCGATAATAGCGTCCATTTCACTTTTAAGCCCTGCAAACTTTCTTGGCGGTAACGTGGGATATTCAGGGTTTAGCATCCAACTTTGAATGGAAATAAAACCTGCACCTTGTTGGTTAAACTGGGCTATATGTGCATCTATATATGATTGTGGTAGATATGTAGACGGATCTGGTCGCTCAGCTTTAGGTGTAAGTAAAACTTCTTTTACCTTTTTGTAGCTATCTGCAGCTTCAGTGGTGCTATTAAAATGCCCTTTGGTATTTTTTAAGAATGTATTCCACGCATTTTCCTTACAACTCAACCCAAACGGATCCACCCAATTAACTGGGTTTGGCGCATATTGATAATGGTTTATGCCACCCACTAAACCTATCGGATCTTGGTTTATAAAGCGTTGTTGTTTAGGGCTGTAGTAGCGGTAGCGGTTGTAATGTAGGCCGCTCTCTTCATCTAAATACTGCCCTTGAAAACGGATTGGCTGAGTAAAGCTATTTGTAGTGCTGACCTCTGGCTCTTCATAACCATACACATCGGCTTGGTTTTCCCATACGACTTCTGCTTTATTATTGGTAACAAAACGTGGGGTGTTAAGTTGGTCTAGGTGGTAATAGTAAACCTCGCCTTTTTTAATTAGTGCTACTGGGTGAAATTGATTTGGTAGGTTGATATACCAAGTATATTCACCGTGTTGGCATTCGCCGATTAACTGGTCGTTATCCCAAATGTAGTCAATTTTACCGTGCTCGGTGTGCTTAGCGATACGACGACCGAGTGGGTCGTAGTCGTATTGGGTGAGCGTGCCGTTGTTGTTAAAGCAACTTAGCTGGTTAAACGCGTTGTATTCACGGCGGGTTTTTATACCTTTGCCGGTTTCGCGTATTTGGTTACCAAACTCGTCGTAGTAAAAGTCGCTGTCGCCAAATTGTGTTAGGCGGTCGGCGTCGGTGGCACTGTTTATTGTGGTGTTGTTAGTGCCTTCATTGTTTATTACTGAGTCAGCGTTGCTACTGTTTTTACTACTACTTTCACTACTATTTGGCGCTAACTCATTGTATTCGCTATGCGTGGCGCGTGTTAAATCAATAGAAGAGCTGGCTGTATGCTCGTTACTGGCAGCCTTATGTTTTGCACCTTGGTTGCCGTTAGCTATATCGCTAGCTTCTTTATCACACGTGCTTGTATCTTTAGTGTCTGCATCGCTTGTGTTTGATTTAACTGTCTGACTTTGCGGGTTACCAAAGCTATCCCACTGGTAGTGTGTGATTTTATTGTTCTGCTCGCCTGCCAATGTTTGTTGTATTAACTGCCCCAAGCTGTTGTATTCAAAATTGATATTTTTGCTGCTTACACCTTCGTTTTTACGGGCAATCAGCTGGTTTACGCTGTCGTAGTTGTACGTACAGGTATCAAATAATGCTTGCGCTGGATGTGTAAGCTGCTGCTGCGTTAAGCGGTTAAATACATCAAACTGTTGAGTAAGGGTTATGTTGTTACCAAACTGCTGGGTTTTAATATTACCTTGGCTGTCGTAGCTTAATGTTACAAGTGGCTTTGCGAGCTCAACCTCTTTGCTGTTGGTTTGGAGTAAGTTAATACCGCTTAGCTGACCAAACAGGTTGTAGCTGTATTTAAGCGTGGTTGAATCAGGCAGAGTAAGTGATTGCCGTCTGCCGTATTCGTCGTAACTGTATTTTAAAGTATGCGCTTGTTGCTGGTTATTAACTTGCTCGGCGCACAGAAGCCTGCCGCCTTTATCAAAGCGTTGCTTAAGTGTTGATTGCGCATTATGCGCACGAGTAATTTTACCTTGCAGGTTATAGCTGTAGTAATTGGCGTTATTAACAATATGTGAGTCGCTTGCAAGGCTTGCATGCTGCGCAGTTACACGGCCTAGGCTGTCGCGCTCTATTTTTACGTGGCGTTTGTTACTTTGCGTTACTGAGGCTAAACGGTTACAGGCATCATATTTATACTGCTGTAGCGTGCCATCAAACCCGGTTACTTGCGTTGGGTTTTCGTTCGCGTCGTAACTTATCCGGTATACGTGGCCGTCGCTTCGCTCTATGGCCGTTAAATTTCGCTCTTTGTCGTAGGTTAAATGCAGTGCGCTACCATCGGGCTGAATGACACAATGCGGTTGGCTTAGCCCTTCAAAGTGTTGCTCTGTGGTATCCCCTTTACTGTTTTTCGAGCTAATAAATCGCCCTGCTTCGTCATAGCTAAAATATTGATGCTGTTTATTTTCAGGCTCTTTTTCATCAAAGGCAATTGTTTGTGTAAGCTGGCCGTGCTCATTGTACTTATATTGAGTGAGTAAACCTGCGTTATTAAGTGTGGCATTTACGCGGCCTAAATTGTCGTAACTGTAACGTATTAGCTCATCGTTAAGGTGTTTTGCTAATAGCTCGCCTTGTTCGTTCCAAATAAACTTGGTGATTTGGCCATTTTTATTTATATGCTGGGTTAACTGGCCGAGCTTATCGTAGCTGTATAACGTGGTGCGGCCATCGCCAAAGGTTTCGCTTTGTAATAAGCCAGCCACACTGTATTTACGCGTAATGGTTTGGCCATCAGGTAGGGTAGTTAATACACGTTGCCCAAGCTGGTTGTAGGCAAAATGCGTTTGGCCACCATCTGGCTGCGTTAGTGTTTCTAATTGGCCGAAAGGTGTATAGCTATAACGTGTTGTGCTGCTGTCGGGCTTTATTTCACTGAGCTTTTGGCCTTGTGCATTGTATGTATATTGCCAAACATTGCCGTTAGGATCGGTATGCTTTACCAGTTTACCTTGTGCGTTATGTACAAAGTGCTCTTTGTGGCCGCGAGAATCTATACAGGTTGTTTCACCAGCCTCTAAGTTATATTCAAACTGGTAAGTATAGGTATTGTTATCGCCCCACTGCTTTATACATTTAGCGCTGGGTGAGTAGCTATCCCACTCAAAATGGTGGCTAAAGCCACTGGCTCGGGTACGCTTTGTTAATAAATTAGCGGCGTTGTAGGCGTAACGCTCAGTTTCGTTTTGCTGATTAGTTGCTTGAATAAGGTTGTTGTTTTCGTCATATTCATAGCTTGCAAGTACAGGGTATATAAGCTGCTGTTTATTATTTTTATCTGTGTGGTAAGCCGCAATTTTACTTAGTAAACCCTGTTGGTTGTAACTAATAATACAGCCACGTGCTTTGTTTACTTCTATACGATTTATGCGCTCTTTAGCATCGTAATAAAAACCAATACTTTGGCCTTTTTCGTTAATTATTTTTTCAAGCAGCCACGCGCTTTCGCCTGGTTTAAAGGTCAAGTGTTGGTCATCTGGTGTTACAAGTACTTGCTTACCATTTGTTTGGTAATGTAGCGCAAGGTTACTGCTTAACTGATAGCTCGATTGCCCAGGCTTTACTTTTTCAAAGCGGTGTTTAGCGCCGTGCTCATCTTGGTACTCTAACCAGTAAGTCCCTTTTTGCTTAGGGCCCACTTTTGGCGGCGGCAAATAATGCTCTGTAAGGCTTGCCATAAAATCGTGGCGCCAACCATTTCCCATAACACTGCACACATCAGCATGGGATGAGCGGTACAAACGTCGCCATATTAATTGGCGACTGCCTGCTAAAGTAAAATCAATTAGCGGCAGTATTTCTTCACCCGATAGCATTGAAACCGGATCTGAGCGGCATTCTTGCTCAGTAATGGGTGTTTCACTTGGCGTCGAATCGCTTGCCCCCCCCGTATTTGTTACCGGTGCTTGCGCGGCACTTTTTCCTGACGCGGGTGACTCGCCCTTTTTAGCTGATTTTTTACCTGCTGAGCCAGCATTTGTATTATCGCTGACTTGAATAACCGACTTTGCTTTTTGGTGATAGCAACTCACAGTACCTGCAACTAACGCTTGCGAAAGTACACTGGCAGTTTCACGTGCTGTGGCACTACGAGGACATTTCACACCGGCAGTGTTGAGCAAGTTAATTACGTCGAGACGTTTAGTTGCATCGCTTGTTAATGTACTGCCAACTTGAGCAATTTGCTTTTTAGCACTTTCAGGCGTGTTAGCTACTACAGGAGCATAACCAGATGGCGTTTGACCTTTACCAGCAACGAGGCAAATAGGGTAACTTTTTCCTTGTAAAACAACTGTATTACTTTGCATTAGTTGTGTGCTTCCTCACTTATCCATAAGTATGATGCTACTGCTTGGTGCTTTGCTTGTTCTTGCGAAATCATAAGAGCGTGTTTGCAATGATTTTCAATAACGGGACTCGTTGCTAATTGATATAAATTAACAACGCCTTCCAGCGCACCAATTTGGCCTAACTTATAATTAGGCAGCTCATAATGTGTCTGCTCATTAATTAACGCACTGAGCAGCTGTAAATCGTTTAACCACACTTCACTGTCGTGGTTAATGCCATTTCCTGGCGCAAAAATAATATCAATAGACTGCTGAGCTTGCTCAGCCACTCGAGTAAACATACCGTTTAATTGATTATGTTTAACAAAATCAATTGAAGGTGTTATTTCGTAGTTTACTTGCGACCACCCAGTTTTTTTTGCCCCAAGTGTTGCAAATGCTCCGCCAACACCTTGGTAGCTGTATTGCCCTGATGCATCAGCTTTAAAAGTTGCATCAAGCGCAATTATATTTACTTTTTTCCAATGATTTTTTTTAGTTAAAGCAACTGCGACATGTGCACTCGTTACACCATAAAATAATAAGTGTTCAACATGATCTGGGTATAACTGCTTTAAACTGCTTTCAAGTAATTGCTTAAGCTCACTTTGATAAGATAATGCAGGCAAAAGCCAAACAAGCGGCGTATTAAAGTCTTCTACTTTATTAATTAGCTCTTTCGATTTTACGATGCAATCGTAAATACATACATCCCACGACTGCCATTTTTTCCCTTCTAGGGCGGCAGTCACATCACCATATAGTAATTCATCTACACTTGTCGTCGCAGGCATTGATAAATAATCTATTGATACACTAAAAGCACTCATAACAATGTTCCTGAGTTTTCTTTTCTAGCGGCAACAGACTGATAATAAGTATATAGATTAAATACCGCTTGGCTTTGACAATCCATTGCTGACATCTCTATCGCATTTAATGGCTCATTTAATGTTCTGCCTGCAAGTAACCTCAGCGAAGACATCTGGCTTTCATAGCTTGGCCAGTTAACCTGTAACTGCCGCTGAAAATCTAAACAGGCTTGTTCATTACCATTTCTCGCTTGCATTTGTGTTTCAAAGTTTACGAGTACATCTAATTTTTCACCAAGAATACGTTTAATCAAGGCAACTATTTGCTCTGGCTTTTTTACTTGATGCAGCACCGTATTAGCAAGCGGGATAAGCTTTACAAACCCACTTTGTAGTAATACTTGCAAAGTATGATCAACAGATACAATGTTGCTTGCATAGTTACTAACAGCATTAACTTGTTCAAGACTTAGCGATAGTAAAAAAAGAGACATTAACGGTGAGTTAACAAGTCCATTTTTGGTTAAATTATCAAAAATATTTATTAGTTCTTTGGTATTCGATTTACTTGTGACGAATAAAATCTCTTCAATTGCACTCAAAGCTTGGTCTGAAATTTTATCCTCAGTGCTATAAGCTAAAAACAAAGTGCTTATATCAATTAAAGGCACAAGGTTGAGGCTGTGTTGCTGTAATAAAACTTTACGTATAATTAACTTTGCAACCGCGTGTAACTCAGGCTCGTTAAGCACACAGTTGATAAACTTAATATTTACGGTTTGAGGAAGGTTTGCCATTATTTCTATACAAGCTTGAGAAATAGAATTATGGGTCTGTCCACTTTCCTGAAATACAATTAGCTGCTCTAAATTTGGCTTAACAAATACTTGGCTTAAGTTATTACGTTTAGCATTTAACCAACATAACTCTAGTAGCCTTTTTTTGAGTGTTTTAACATGCCCTACAGAAGTAAACGGGCAAAGCTGCGCATTACTAATTACCAGCAATTGAGCTTCATAGTTACTTAAGTAATTAGATAGCAACGTTAGCCACCTATTAATACAGTCGGATTACCAACAACAATTTTTCCACCATGGGAGCTATCATCACCCATTCTTGCGGCTGGTTTTCCATTAATTTTAACTGAGCCAGATCCTGACTTAATGCTATCGGGTGGACCAATACATACCATCATGTCGCCTTTGCGAGCTGCGGGCATACTTCCAATTAATACATTGCTAGAGCCTAGAACAACAGGACCACCAACATGCGGAACTGTGCCGGTAGTTTTAGGACACACATGCATATGACCAATTGTAGCTGCTGGCTTACCCATTTAGACTCCTTGTCTTATTACTGATTTTTAAGTAATTCTATTATTCGTATAAAGGAATAATTAATAATTTATTATGTGCAACTAAGCGAGATAATTCATCAATTAGTTCACTTTTAGTATAATCCGAAAGCGCCACAGGGCTTTGCATTACATACTGATATAACCCTGATACAACATCCTCACTATTTAACGAGGTATGTAAGTATACAAAAAACTGTTGTGCATAGTAGCCATCCATTGCCTTTAAATGACTTAATGCAGGATTTAGCAATGGATCATCAGGCCTATTAACTGGTAAACAAATCAAATGAGGCAACCCATAACGACAATATACAACATGCCCATTGTTATTAATGCCATTTCTCAAACCTGTTTGAAAACTATTTATTATTTCCATAATTGCATTAATTTAATTTAATTAAACCGGCAGATAAAGTAATGGCACTGCCATCCACTTTTATATTACTACCTTTAATATTTATATTAGTGCCTTCAATAGTTATATTACCACTGCTACTCATTTTAATCTGAGCAGATCCTGTTTTAATAATAATTTCATCACCGGCTTCGATATTTAATTTTTTTCCTACTTTTAAAGTATCATTCTCACCTATATCAGCAATATGGTTTTTAGCTACTTTTAAGCTGTCATTGTTAGCTATATCTACTTTTCGATCGTTACCAATTTCAACATTATGGTCGTTATCGGTTTTATCATTTTGATCGTTTTTAACATATAGTTGTTTATCTTTTTCAGCTTGTATGTATAAAAGCTCACTGCCTTTTTTATCTTCAAAACGCAGCTCATTGAAGTTATCAGCACCACCTTCTTTTGTTGAGCGTGTTTTAATCCCACTTTGTGTTTTTTCAGCGGGTAATGCATACGGAGGCATTAAATCAGCGTTATAAATTGCGCCGCTAATAATAGGTTGATCTGGGTCACCATTTATAAAATCAACAAGTACTTCTTGCCCTACACGAGGAAAGAAAAAGGCGCCCCACTTTTTACCAGCCCAATTTTGAGCAACACGTATCCAACATGAACTTTTCGAATCTTTTTTGCCTTCTCGGTCCCAGTCAAACTGCACTTTAACGCGACCAAATTGATCAATCATTATTTCGTCAGCACTGTCGCCAGTCACTATTGCCGTTTGCACACCATTGATTATAGGCTTCTTTTTATTAATTTGTGCTCTGTATGGTATTTCTTTTGGTACACATTCAAAGTGATTTGAGTAAACCTCGTCTGCCGCGCTTTGCTGACCACCTGATTGATTAGGCACCGTTATTGACGTCATCATTGACGTTATAACAAAGGTTTTTCCTTCTAATCTAGGATCTTCATGTTTTTTAAAACCAAATAATTTACCCACGGTAAAAGAACGACAATCACTTTTACCGCTTGATAATTTCATGTCTCTTTGCAATGACTCTAACTGTACCGATGCCATACTTGCTGCACGAGGGTGACATTCAGACTCACCTGTATATTCGAATATTTCTGATACCGATTGTGTTGGCAACTCAGAATTTGCTTGCTCTCCATCAGGGTATCTTGAGGGTTGCTTAAAATCGTACCCAACACGTTTAAAGCTACCAGGGGCAATGCTTAAACCACCTTGCCAGCGTGATACATGCGACTCGCTAAGGTGTCCGGTTGAATAAACTACCTTTGCCTCTCCACACACTTCGTAGGCTGTAACATCGTCAGCTAACACAAGTGTATGATTGCTGTTTGAGTGTTCAAAGAAGTAAAAAATGCCTTCATGTTGAAGTAAGCGTTGTATAAAATCAAAATCTGATTCTTGATATTGAACACAATATTCGTATTTAGGGTAGGTTTTGCTTGTTTTGTCTGAAAAGGCAACGCTGTGTTGGCCAAACAAATCTGCAAAAATATCTTTAATTGTTTTCTTTTGAAAAATACGACTATTTTTACGGTTGCGCATTGACGCCGCAAAAGGAACTATTGTCGCTTGATAGTCAATATAATTTTTTTGTTCATCAACATCCGCTGTACGGCTGCCATTTGAAACAAGATGACTGACTATGCCATGGTAATAACGTTCGCCGCCACCCTCAGCATTTTTTACTTTTATAGAAACAGGCTTACCAACTAAGTCTTCATGTGCTATTTGCTTGCCAATCGTATACATATTAGCTGACATAACAAATAAGTCAGACATTGCCTCTTGGGCGACAAAACGAGTTAAATAGAGGGCGTCTTTACCAGCAGGGGTGCTAATTTGAATTACGTTTTTATCTTGTGTTGCTTTTTGCATTCCTTGCTTTTCCCATCCTAGAGATCAAAAAAAGCTCTGAGCAAAGCCCAGAGCCATTATTAGACAACAAATATTACATTTGTTGACCTTTAACACCGCTGTAACCATATACAAGTGGCGCAGTAATGTTATTTTTGTCGTCTGTCGGTGTAACAGTCATCATCATTTCAGTGTAGCTGATAGTGATTGTTTCAATTGGACGATCGTTCTGTACTGATACTGAATAGCTAGAAATCATTGCATCTGTTAGTTCGATTTTCATGATTTCTTCAACTTTATCACCTTGTTTAGTGATATGGAAAATAGCTGGTAAACCTTTACCAATAGTTGCTTCTTTGAAAAGGTCAGGAGACGCTTTATCTTGAAGTTTAGTAATTGTTACATCGCCTAAACGAGTAGAGCTAGATTCACGATCCATCGCTGTACCAGTGGCTGAGCTAATTTCACGGCTTACGTTCCAATCAAGTGATAAAACTGTAATTAAATCTTTGAAAGACTCAGCAGTAGTTTCGCCTTTGATTGAACCGTATTTTAAATATGTATTTGCTTGCATTTGATAATGCTCCTTTTAATTAAACAATGTTATCCATTAATACTGGATTATTTACTTTGGTTTCCCAAAATTCCTTTGAAATCATTATCTTTATAACAGCAATGAAAAGGTCTTCAGAATTCCTTTCCCTAGATGAAGACAATGTCTCAAAAATTCCATGTAGTTACCTAAGACACCAAAATTATAATGCCCTAAAACTAAAGAAACAACCTTATTACTCAGTTATATTAAAAATAAATTTAATTTAATTCAATTTCAAATTCATTATCTTTAATTAACAACAATATACTACTAACTTTGTTGCCATCTACCATACTAGATAATAAAACTTCAGATAATAAAGGCAATACTTTATTTTGCAAAATCGTATGTATATTCCTTGCACCCGACCCTGCATTTTGACAATTAGCAATAATATACTCAACAACATCACTTTTATAAGTGAGTTTTGCGTCATAATTCTTTTTAACTCTTTTAATTATTTTATCTATTTGAATCCCTGCGATTTCAGTCAGTATATTATCACTCAATGGAATATAAGGAATTACGTTAATCCGTCCTAAAAATGCAGGTTTAAATGAACCTAATAAATCGTCTTGTAATGCTTTTAATAAACCTTTTATACTTGGTTTACTCTCTTCATCTTCAAATAAGCTCATTGTGGTATCTGTGCCCACATTTGAAGTCATAATAATAATTGTATTTTTAAAATCGATGTCACGCCCTTCACCATCTTTAATTGTACCTTTATCAAACACTTGATAAAAAATATCTTGAACACCTGGGTGCGCTTTTTCCATTTCATCTAACAGCACAACACTGTAGGGCTTCCTTCTTACTGCTTCGGTTAAAATACCGCCTTCGCCATATCCGACATAACCAGGAGGTGAGCCAAGCAATAAAGACACCTTATGCTCTTCTTTAAATTCAGACATATTAATAATGGTGACATTTTCTTCGCTGCCATACACTTCTTGGGCAAGTGATAAGGCTGTTTCTGTTTTACCAACACCACTTGGGCCAGCGAGCATGAAAATACCATTTGGTCGACTTTCATCGGCTAGTTGAGCACGAGACGTTTGTACAACCTTAGCGATTAAATCAAGTGCATGATCTTGTCCTACTACACGCTCTTTCATTTGGCTTGCTAGGTTTAAAATGCCATGAATTTCATCTTCATGCATTTTCCCTACGGGTATTCCCGTCCAATCAGAGATAACCTGTGCAATCAACTCTTCATCCACTTGCCAATGCACCATGTTATGCTCGTATGAGGCAAGTTTATGTTTACTTTCTTTTAACCTTTCAAGCATCTGTGCTGAAGATTCATCCTCTTCGGAGTTTATTGATTCGAGTGCTTTGTTAAGATCTGTAACAATCTCTTTTTCTAATTTAAATTGCTCATTTAATGGCTCAAGTTGCTTTTCAATATCAACTAACTCAGCTTTTAGCGTATCTAGTTGTTCTGAATGATCTAACCCCGTTTTTTGTTCGCGGTTTAGCATCTGTACTTGCGTTTCAATCTCACTTAATCTATTGACAAGTTGCTCTATATTACTGGGGGTCGATGCTTGGCTCATGGCAACACGCGCACAAGCAGTGTCGAGCAATGCAACCGCTTTATCTGGCAATTGTCTTGCTGTTATATAGCGATGAGATAAGTGAACAGCGCTCTCTAATGCTTGCTCAGAAATAAATACTTTGTGATGGCGTTCCATTACAGGCACTAATCCGCGTAACATAGCCACTGCTTTTTCTGGTGTTGGCTCTTCAACTTTAACAACCTGAAAACGACGAGTTAATGCGGCATCTTTTTCAAAAAACTTTTTATACTCAGCCCATGTTGTCGCAGCGATTGTACGTAATTCACCTCGAGCGAGTGCTGGTTTTAATAAATTTGCAGCATCATTTTGACCAGCGGTACCACCACTCCCTATCATAGTGTGCGCTTCATCAATAAAAAGAATTACTGGATTAATCGCATTTTTCACTTCATTAATTAAAGATTTTAAGCGATTTTCAAATTCACCTTTCATACCAGCCCCAGCCTGAAGCAAAGCTAAGTCTAAGCTATGAATTTTCACATTTTGTAACACTGCGGGTACATCTTTTTGTGCGATTCTAAGTGCAAGTCCCTCTACAACAGCCGTTTTACCAACACCGGCCTCACCGGTAAGAATAGGGTTATTCTGTCTACGCCTTGTTAAAATATCGACCATTTGACGAATTTCAAAATCTCTTCCTAAAATAGGATCAATTTTTCCTTCCAGTGCTTGCGCCGTTAAATCAACAGTAAACTGGTCAAGGCTAGGGGTTTTAGAACTTAAGTTTGTTTGTGCAGTTGCACTTTGTACCGAATGGTTTCGCTCTTCTGATTGGGCAACTATTTCTGGCCAGGCATGCAAGAGTTGCCCAGGTTCAATTTTATTAAATAACTTACTGCAACGAGTCACTAAGCTCGAAAGTGTATCGTCTTTAGTGAGTGTATAAAGAACATAAGCACTGCGAATTTGGTTATCTGTAAATTCTATACTTGTGCTTAACCACGATTGCTTTAATAAGCTAGTCACATGAACGGATAAACTAGGTGAAGACTCACTACCTGTTTTTAATGATTCAAGCGACTGATTTAAGTCTTGTTGAACTCTATCAATATCAATATCGAATGAGCCAAATATAAGCCTAACGTCATCTAATTTTTGTTCAATCATAGCAAGTAACCAATGCTCTAATTCAACAGTAAAATGACTACGACTATTACAAATTGCAACAGCAGCTTCTAGGCTCTTTCTACAGTCGGGACTCAATTTTTCAACGAGCTTATTCAGTGTCATCGAAGACATACACTATTCCTTTTAATTTTAATTATCCTTTAAACGATAACTTAGTAGGTTTATTTTTAAATGTGTTTTTACCGGCGCCTAAAAAACTATTAGCGCCTAGTTGACAATTATTTTTAGAAAGCGATACCGCCTCTAACTCATGAAAATCAGATTCAATAATTAACCGAAATTGAACTGAATTTCCGACATAATCTTTTATAATTTTATTGCTAAGCTCAAACAAAGACCCTTTAGGTAATAACGATTTAGCTTTCGAGGGGTCATCTGAAGAAATATGAATTTCAATGCTTGATGAAACATCCCATATTTGCTTACCAATCACAGTGTCAACACCTAAGCGTGCATGTTGCCCTTCAAAGAGTGCCTGACTAGCTAGGCGTGTTTGCTCTTGAGGCTTAAGATCATGCCACTGGCCAATCATTTGTTTAATCGCAACATCACACCCTAAATAAGAAGTAAGAATGCTTTTTAGATCCGATGCATTTCTTATCTTTCGGCTATATAAACCAGAAAAATGAAGTTGATGTTCGTTGTAACCTCCACTTAACAAACCTAAAATTTGTGTGTATGGGTCTTTATTCTTATCTTTATTTATATGATTCAGTGATGGTTTATATTTTTTCCAAGCTCTGTAATACAAAGAAATTAGGCGATGATTAAACATGTCGTAAAAATCACGCATAGTGGTGTCTTTATATCTCAGGCGTTGCATAACCAATTCACTGTAAAATTGTGGTAGCGCACCTGAGCAACCTGTTAAGCCCATAAAAGATACCTGCATATTTACTTTATGGAGGCCATCTTCAAAACTTGTTTCCTCTAATTTTGTAATCGCGTTACCTGGGTAACCAAACTTTTGAGTTGCCGTAAATTTAATAAGCTCGTGCTTTGGGTTACTATCGTAGCCTACGTGACGGTGCTCTAAGCCATCCTTTTTAAGCTGGTTTTCTATTATGAAAACGGCTTTATAAAAGTCTATTTGCGATGCTTGAGAAATAATATGCTTAATCATAAAAGAGGACTATCACCCACTCTAGCTGGCCACTGATAATATATTTGTTCTTGCTCTTTTAATCTGAGGCTAACACGCGTAAAGCTGTTAATTGCAGCAAATTGTGCAAAAAAATGGTCTAAAATAGAGGCAAAGAAAAACATGCCGCTGCCAGAAAAGTCATCATTAGCAAAGGTAATTTCAATATCACTCCCCGTTGCAAAACTCACCCTACCACTTTGTACTACTCGTGCAGTTGAAGAGGTAACTAATACTCTGTAGATATTGTCAATCATGCCTTTTGTCTGCGGTGAAGCTCTAAAATCATAAAGACGAAGGACTTCTTTTAATTTGACACATGCATCATCACCACTAAAAGCATCTAGTGTTAAATGATTAACTAATTGCCACCTTGTTGCGTCAGCTAAAATTGGCCTAACTGCATGCGTAAAAGGAATTAAACAGCGGATTTTTTTAATTACATCACCACGTTCAGGCATAAGTAGCCCAAGCTCATCATCGCCAAAAGGCATACTTGCAGGTAAATTTCGGTTACTGCAATTTGCACGAACAGTTAATACTGTATTTCCCTCACCGTATTCCATTGCACTGTTTTCAAACGTCGCATCTACAAGTGATAAAAATGTCTCAGTTCCTGATTCAACATAACCACCGGCCCAAGATGCAGTTTCTCTTCGTATGTGCCAGAACAAGTCTTCATGCCCCTGGTATTTAGGGTGCGTTTGTCCGTAAAAAGGGGATACAATCTGCTTATTCCCTTTATGATCAAAAGCAATTACTTCACAAAGGCCAATCACCTCAGATATTTCTGAGTCCATATAGCGGGGTGTTAATTTATACTCGTATTCACTTATTTCTGGTCGTATTGGCTCTAGCTCTTGCTCAAATAGATTAATAATTGGCGTACAACCAAGTAAAAACATATTTTTATCAACTTGTTTTTCAAGTTCAGCTGATTCTGTATCTAAGTAAAAATACAAAGTACATTGATTAGACTTTTTAGGCAGTGACGACTTAATTCCTTGTAACTCAAAAAATCTAAACTTCTCTGGGAAAGTAAAATTTTCAACTAATAAACGATAACCGGAAGAAGAGCGCTGTGAATAAGGAACAACGGCTTCGTTTGCGTCGAAACCAACAGCTTTAAGTTGATCTTTTGATACGTACTTAATCCCTTCTTCGCCATTATCAATCGCAACTCCAATACAATGCTTAAAAAGTAATTCATACACTTTTAACGTATGGTGCCATTGACCATTGATGAATATACGTAGTTTCTCAAGTCCTGTTTCTGCCAGCGACACACCTTTGTATTCACCAGTTAACTCAAGTTTAAATATTGATTTTGCTTTTTCATGCCACCTCGGTTTAGGCGCAACAAATGGGCTGTTGTCAAACTGAGCGCTTGTTATTTCTACAGGCCATAAGTAAGTTTCATAGCAGGTTTGAAACTTACATTGCTTCATAGATTCAACATTTGTTTCTACTTCACTCGCTCTAGGTATCACAATACCCGTGGTAGATAGGTTTTCGGCTTCTAACTTAACTATCGACATTGAGGGTATTGGTGCTTGATAATCTGGCAGCATCTGACCCAGTAAGGCATCCGTTAGTTCAGGGAAACTATCGTCTAACTTTTGTCTAATATTGGCGGTTAAAAAAGCAAAGGATTCTATTAGTCTCGATACATGAGGGTCTTCAATATGATCTTCACTAAGCTTTAATCGCCCCGCAACCTTAGGATATTTATCAGCAAAGTCTTTACCTAAATGGCGCACAAATGCTAATTCACGATTATAATACTTTAATAATTCATCGTTCATAAAGATGCCTCAATAATTTTCATGCCTAAGTTAACTGGCTCAACTTCAGAATCAAAACTAATGAATTCAGGCTCGGGATCAGCATACAAAAGCGCATTTATTCGCAAATTGAGTACTCTATTAATTGGCACTTCTTCATCAGTAAACACCTCAACCTCAAGAAATCGTGGTTCAAATTTTAAAATCGTATCTCTGACCGTCTCACACAATAATGTTCGTCCTTCATGAGAGCTTACTGACATACTCGAAAAGTCAGGAAGCCCATATGATAAGCAAGATGTTGTTAATTCATCATATTGTGATGGCCATGTATGCCATTGAATTCGCGCATTAAGCAACGCTTCTATGTCTCTTCGCACATTTTTTCTGAGTTCACTAATCGTTATCCCTTCGGTGCGAGAAGGTGCATCTTGAAAGTCGGGCTCATCATCGATAAGTTTATCGATAATTGATGCTTGAAGCTGTTGCTTATGTTCAATCATGATTATTCAAATATAAATTAGGCTGTTTCGAGTGCGTTTATTTTTAAGTTAGGAATAGTGATTGCCTCATCATTAACAAATAGCATTTTCATTCCTTTACCGATAATAAACTCGTCTTTAAGTTCTTCCCAATCAGACACTTGCCCTAACTTTTCAATGTCGCTGTTTGAATTTGCATAAACAAGCGGTAAATGAGCTGTACCTGATGGGCCATCTTTAATTGTTATTTCCACTCGTAACCAAATACTTTCAAGTAGTGATTCGTTAGGCTGTACTCTTAATGTTTCTATTTCATTAAAATTGGCTAAATAAAACTCGCCATTTGTACCTAACACTTCTAAATATGGGCCCAAGGTATCATCAAGATCTCGAATTCCAGTTGAATCATCTTGTGATATTGTAGCTCTAAGCGCTTCCATTTTTAGGGCTAACTCAGCGGCTTCATTAACTTCATTTTCGAGTAAAGCAACATGCATTTTTAAAAATAAAGTGTCGAGTTCATCTGCATCATGAAACAGTTTAGGAATTCCATTGCCTTGATAAAAATCAACTCTCGACTGCTGCGCACGAATTAAGTGACGAAGGTTGACCGCACCAACGGCAAATTCTGGGTTCTTTTGAACCATAAAATCTAATTGTTTATCTGCTTTTTCAAGTTCACCATTAATACAAAGTAGCTCTGCGTAAATACTTCTAATATCAAAGTTTAAAGGTTCATCTTGCAACTCAGTTGCGCAGCATGACAATGCATCAGTGAGTTTCCCCTCACGAATTAAGCTATGTATTTTTTTCATTACTATTCCTTTATTTTATGGTGAGGACTAAGCTCAGTTATTAATTTAATGCTAGAAACCATTTGATCTAATTGAAAGTGTGGTTGTAACTGCAAAACAGAAAAGTAATGCCCTGGATTAGCCTTATTTTCACTAACTTTTATCTTTGCATTACTTAATGGGTATTTGCTTCTGATTTGCTCAGAAGCTGAATCTGATGCTGTGGTATAGTTATTTACCCAAGCCTGTAAATCTCTTTCACATGCTTGCGCAGTACTGTATGAGCCTACGCGATCACGTGCTAATAATTTTAAATAGTGCGCAAAACGAGAAACACACAATATATACTGCAGCATTGAAGATAAACGCGCATTTATATTTGCAGCACTTGAGTCATAATTTTTTGCTTTTTGAACAGACGCATTACTATAAAAAACAATGTGTTCTGTATTTGTAACCGATGAAGCAGGAATAAAACCAAGCTCAGAAAACTGTTTCTCAAACTTACTTGTTACCAATAAATTCAAAGGCGGTTTAGCCTCTTTTTGATATGTATCATTAGCAAAATTGTCTCGTGCTAGCCCTGTCACTAACCCTTTTGAAACTTTCCCTGGTTCAATGCCACGAATATGACCAAACCAGCCACTCTCACAGTAAGCTCTTATTATTGTTGATACGAACTGGAAAGAAGCATTTCCCCAAAGCATATCTGTTTCAGGGTCAACAATTTGCTCTTTAAAATAAAAATCTTGATGGCGTTTGCCGTCATTACTATAAGGTGGCCTAACGAGGACATGCGGTAATGTAAAGCCGATAAATCGCGACTCTTCCATCTTTCTAAAGCTCTGCCACTTTGCATATTCAGGCTGTTCAAAATGATTAAAAAGATCGGAGTAATAACCTAAGTCAGAAAAACTATCAGCGCCAAATAAATTGGGTGAAGCGGAACAGATGAAAGGAGAAAAAGCGGCAGCCGCCGTTCTTGATATCTCTTTTATTGTATCAATATCGTTGTAAGTCGTTCCTTCAGAAAAGGTATTTGTTATTTCGTAATCGCCAATAACAACCCCAAAAGGTTCTCCCCCGGCACTATCAAACTCGCTTTGATATAATAATTGGAAAAACATGCTTTGATCAAAATCAATCGCTTTATTTACATCCTTAGATAAGGTCATCCAATTACAGTTTAATACTTTTACTTTTACTTTATTTTCTTTATCGTATTGCTCGCTCTGCAATAAAAGCCACCACATATTACGCCAGCTAGCTTCTAATTTTTGAAAGCGTTTGTCATGAATAATTATATTTAGTTGTTTAGATATCAGCTGATCAAGCTCAACTATAATACGTTGTAGATAGGGACCTAAAGACTCCTTATTCCATGAAATAGGTGAATCAGAAGAGCCTTCAAGCCATAATAATAATGCTTTATCTAGGTTTTTTTCGTTTAAAAACCTATCAAGCAAAGCTTCATTATCACTTATTCGAGACTGCGACTTTTGTTGAAAAGTGAAGTCTTGATTTATAAATGAAAACTCTTCGTGATTCATTCTAATGCATTATCCTTAACGCTAGAGAGAGGTTAGTTAACCAATCTCAGGAATTTTAGCTACAAGGCGTAAAGAAGAAGTAAGCTCTTCCATTTGTAACCAAGGTTTTAACCAGGCAACAGCATTGTAAGCACCAGGTTGACCTGGAATTTCTTTAACCGATACTTTTGCATCAGCTAAAGGGTAACGTGCTCTAATATCTTGACCACCGCCCTCTGTTGCATTAACGTAAGATAGTATCCAACGATTTAACCAAGATTCAACGTCTTCTGCTTCCATAAAGCTACCAATTTTGTCACGAGCCATCACTTTTAAGTAATGCGCAAAACGAGACGTCGCCATTAAGTATGGTAATCGAGCTGAAATTGCAGCATTAGCAGTCGCATCTGGTGTAGAGTAAATTTGTGGTTTTTGACAACTTTGACCACCAAAAAACACAGCATAATCAGTATTTTTATAATGACAAAGTGGTAAAAATCCTAATTTGCTTAGCTCTGCTTCGCGACGATCTGTTATACCAATTTCAGTCGGACATTTTAGATCTGGGTCGCCGTCATCACTAGTGAAAATATGTGTTGGTAGGCCTTCTACTTTACCGCCACCTTCAGCACCACGAATAGCAGTACAAAAGCCGTATTGAGCAAAAGCTTTTGTCATATTTGTTGCCATAGCGTACGCTGCGTTGCTCCAGCAATAGTCTTTATTTTCAGTACTGACCGAACGACCATCTTTAGGCTCAACTTCAAACTCTTCGTAGTTAAACTCTTCCACTGGCTTCGAAGCAGCACCGTACGGCAGGCGAGATAAGAAACGAGGCATTGTTAAAGATACAAAACGTGAATCGTCACTGTCTCTAAATGAGCGCCATTTTGTATACTCTAATGATTCAAAGACTTTTTCTAAATCGCGAGGTTTTGTCAATTCTTCCCAGTTATCGAAACCAAATAATGATGGCGACGATGCCGCAATAAATGGACAGAAGCCTGCAGCTGCAACATTAGACATTAAACTAAGTGCTTCAACATCTTCAGGATGATTAGTAAATTCGAAATCGCCAACGATTGTGCCGTAAGGTTCACCACCTGGTGTGCCAAATTCAGCTTCGTATATTTTCTTAAACGTCTGGCTTTGATCAAATTCAACCGCTTTACTTAAATCTTTATGAAGTTCTTTTTTCTTCATATTTAAAACACGGATTTTAAGTGTGCCACTTGTTTCTGAGTTCATCACTAGGTGATGTAATCCACGCCATGAACCTTCAAGCTTTTGAAATTCATCACTGTGCATAACAACACTTAGCTGCTTTGATATTTTTTGATCGATTAATTGAATTGCTTCATTAAACGTCACAGTCATGTTTTTATTCCACTGGACTGTCCCTTTCAAGGCTTCTTCAGTCAGTGTTTTAAGTAACTCTTCTGCGCGACTCGCATCTGTTTGCTTAGTTGCACCAATAGCTTGTTCAAGTAAAGATGAACTCACTTCAGTCGTTGACTCTAATTCTGTACTTAGTTGCTCTGTACTCATTTTTCAGTCTCCTCTAATTTAAGCTCTTTAGCGATAGAGTCTAAACTTGCGGTATTACTAAGTACTTCTTCTAATACATTTTCAAGTTCTTCTGAGCGGTCAATTTTAGTCATTAGGTCGCGTAGTTTATTACGTGTTTCCATTAATTTACGTAATGGTTCAACCTGATTTACAACAGCTGCTGGCTCAAAGTCATCAATCGATTTAAAGTTAAGCTTAACTTCAAACTGAGAACCTTCATCATTTAATGTATTGTCGACTAATAAATTCAGAGAAGGACTCATACGCTTTAAAACATCATTAAAGTTGTCGCGATCTATTTGTATAAATCGTCTGTCTTTAAGTGGCTTTAAGGCATCAGCATTATCTCCTGAAAAGTCCCCCATCACACCAACAACAAATGGTAATTCTTTTTTAACCGCTGCGCCTTCAGTTTCCACATCATAAGTGATATGTACTCTAGGCTTACGAACTCGTTTTAATTTATCATGGATACTCATTGAGAACTCCTTTTACTTATGTTTCAGTTTCGCTGATTTTAATGCCAGACAACTTAAAGTACCCAGTCCTAGCATCACTATCTGTAATTAGTTCATTTAATAACTCAGGTAGCGATAATTCGCTCCATCGAATTACTTGTTCTATCGTGTACGACATCGGCGAGTGAGGCTCTGTTTTTCTAAAGAATGTGGCTATTTCTTTTAGTTTACTTATTGCATTTTCTCTAGAATTAATCTCATTGCTATTCGCTTTTTCAACTACGCCTTCGACTCCCGCATCGTTCTCAGTTTCTAGCTCAACATTTTCACTAGCATTCTTTTCAGCTAGCGCTTGTTCTGCCGCTTCAAGCTTATCTGCAGCAACGTGTTTTAGTGCCGCCAAACTCACTTCAAGTGCCTGTTTTATATTAGAAGTCGGCTGTGGTTGACCTGTCACTCTGTCCATTACTTCACTAAGCGTGGAAAATTGCTCAATCGCTTCTTCAATATCTAACTTTAGAGAGACAAAAAAATCAGTACTGGTTTCTGCCGCACTTTTTTCTATTAATTCGAAGTCAACTGCACCTTGAGTAATTTTTTTCTCTCTTTTATCATCACTCAAACGAGAAACATCATATCCTTGTTGATATTCCCAAAAAGAATAAGAATTCATACTTACACTATCAGTTAAGTAAATACTCTTTATTGGTATGATCAACGTACCTTCACCCGCAGAGCCATTTAACCCCACTAGTGCTGATACTTTATCCCAAATTTCATCATCTGAGTCGAGTGTAGGGTATAAATCGTCAAAGTGATTTTCAATTAGGTTATGAGCAACTTTAAAGCCAAACGCCAAGCCTTTAAAGCCGTAAATACGACACATTGCTTCAATTAGCCATGCCAAATATTCAATATCTTTGCTTTCGGTTTTTATTGCTTTGCTACATTGCTCAAGGAGAGGTAACCAGTCTCGCGACAAAGAGGAGATACCTTGCTCATCAACCAATGCATTTCTTTCAGCCGCTCTGAGCTGATTTCTCAAATCTTTTAAAGCATAATATGTAGACGTAGGAGAGACATCTGAGCGGGGATCAATACCTGCAATCTCAGTGTCTGAAATAGGGGAGATATATTCATCTAATAAAAACATTCCATTGTCCTAATAATTATCCATAAAACTCCAATAAAGCGGAGCGGATTTTATATTACATTCTTTATATTAAAATACAAGCTTAGTTACAATTGTGTTTAAAAATTCATTATTGCCAATATATAAACAATCAATTTTTAGTATACTTTCAAATAACATTATTTTATTTAGTAAATAAAGGAATCGTCGCCTCATCCATATTATTAATAGCATTAATATCTTGATTATCTTTTGTTTCATCATATTTAATTAAAATACATGTCACATTATCTCTTGCACCTCGAACTAAAGAAGAGTGCATTAATGCCATACCCGAATCAATAATACTATTTGGTTCTAATGACATGCATATATCGTCATCAGATAATTCCCCAGTTAGCCCATCTGAACAAAGTAAAAATATATCACCGGTTCTTATTTTATCTTTAATAACATCTACTTTTACATTTTCCATAACACCAACTGCACGTGTTATTACATTAGATAGAGGATGATTTTTCGCCTCTTCAACAGAAATAACCCCTTCATCAATCAAGTCATTTACTTGACTATGATCTCTTGATATCTGCTGAAGCTCACCATCACGTAATAAGTAGGCTCGGCTATCACCAGCCCATAAAATATGGTAGTTCCCATTTTTTAAAAATAACGCAGTAACCGTACTGCCCGCCGTTTTATTATCTAGATAAGAAGCACTGTATTCACTGAGCTGTCTATTTGCTTCTTCAATCGCCCCCACAATATGAGAAATACTTAAAACATCTAATTCAAGCTCTTGAACTTTTGTCCTAATAACATCAACAACTAACTGGCTTGCGACTTCACCGGCTTCATGGCCTCCCATGCCATCAGCAACAACCCACAGGTTATGACTATTAATTTCTACATGGGCATCTTCATTTAGTTGCCTAACAACACCTCGGTGGGTAATGGCATAACTTGTACAAAATTTACTAATCACTATTTTTTACCTGCGTATAATTCCATTCCCAATGTTTCCACCTACCATCTAACATGGCTGCAACTTGATTTACAGGAGGTAGTGCAGATGTAATAAGCACCATTGGTTTGATGTTAAATGAACCATGTGTCCACCAAACGCTATAATCACCATGTTTCTTATGTAATATGGCATGCATTGCATCTTCTAAAACATTATCTGACAGCTCAGTACCTGAAAATTCAAACGCCTCACCCGCTTTGTTTTTATCGGGTGAATGAGAATAGCTGACCTGCTTTTTTTCAGCCGTCATTATATTAAGCGTTTGAGTGACCTCTTTTCTCCACGAAAAAAGATCAACCGAGCCCTCTAATACTTTTAAAACCACATCTTCATACTCTAAAGAAAACACACCTGAGTTTAATATAGCAATAGGGTCACTTTGCGTCTCACTCAATAGAGTAAAGGGATAATGCCTTCCAACCGCATCCATACTCGGTATTATGGTTCCCATAACCCCGTTGTCGCCAACTATATTAGGGCTTAAAGCAAAGTGCCAAACAGGCGCTACCAAGTAATTATCTTGCCATGCTTCTCCTAGCTGTTCCTTACTAACAGCAATGGCTGCTTGTAACCATTGCTCCCAATGCTCAGAAAATGCCTTAGAAACGTTATCTTGAACAAAGTCGCCTAAAGAGGGCACTTTACCAAGATAACCTATATTTATAATCGTGTCGGACATGAAAACTTCTCTACGCTTGTATTCCAAAATGGATGTCTGATTGATTTAGGCAACAATTCGACTTTTGCATTATTTCCCATAATTGAAAAGTGCAGTTCTAGATCGTTACGAGTTTGGCTTCTTTTTTCGCTAAGCTCATCAAGCATTCTATAAAGTGACCATTCACCCTGATAAGTTGTGTTAATTGAACGACCACCATTTGGAGGCGTAAACACCACTCTTGTTTTACTTTGACCAGATGCTCCAGGCCAAATAAAATTTGTTACTTTTAATGGACCATGTCGGTAAGTCATTGACTGTCCATCAATTTCTATCATAAGGCTAGACACTGTTTTATCCAGTTTAAATGTTCGTAAACCAAACTCTATTCGAGGGGTATTACTTCCACCATCAAAAAAAGCGGTTTGGATTTGATAAGCATGTTCAAACATTTTTAATGTTTCACTGCTAATACCAATGTCTTTTTCAAACTTCCATGGACTTGAGCTTATATCAACGCTAGGCGCAACATAGCTATTGAAAAAGCTATCAATGGTTCCACCTGGTCCAAAAAAGCGAGCAAAGTCTTTCATATTTACTTCTTTATCTGCCTGTGGAGAGAAAGGGTACCTTCCCACAATCGCAGCATTGTATTCTCTTAAAACTTTGCTTTTCCAAATTTCGTTCAGGTGCCTGTTTGCACTATTTTTGGTGATATTACTAGTGTCTCTGCTTATATCTAATAACCAGCTATTGAATGGATAAGGTAAATCTCGACTTTGAAACTCTAATTGACGTATAAAGCTTGGTTTACTCTTACCACTAATTTGATCTTTTATTGAATACTTAAGCTGATCGCCTCGATCGAGCTTGGTTAAATAAATATTAAGCTCTCGCAGATTTTTCTGAATATTATCGAGCTGTTGAGAATCAATGTTTATCACATCTTCAAATGCTTCTTCGACTTGGTAACCTGGCAACTTTATGTCGAACTTAGGCACTTCGTCAGGTAAAAATCGCTTGATCCTATTTGCTTTCGTTTGCATTGCAATTTCAGCAGCATTAGCAGCCAGTTTACCTGCTGCTTTTTGATTTTCCGATACCGGTAGTTTTGTCAGCTGAACATTCTTTTGAACTGCAGTAATAATATTTTTAATTGGCGCTTCTGAACCCGCTAATACATCCGTAATATTAACGCCCTCTGCCGGTGAGCTATATTGATTAAGACTTAAGTCATCTAAGAACGACTGCCAATAATGAATATAGTCTTGAAAATAACGCTGCTCTAATTTCTTTTCTATTTCATCTTTTGAAATATCGTAAGTGCCTGATGCTTCTTCACCATACACCCAACTACTGGCCATTAAATTACCTAACATTTTACTTTTTTCAACGTTAAAAATACCGTGAAATCCATTAAATGTGTACAACCCAGGGATATTTCTAGTTAGCTCACCATTATTACGAAACGTAAATTTTTGCGCACTTTCAAAACTAATAATATCGGTTAATCTAAATGGCGGAATACTACTATTAAGGAAGTCAGCTTGCAGACGTTGATACGCTCTTTCTGCTATAGGCAACTTAGTTAATTCAGCGCGTGCAGTACGTACAGCTTGGTTATCAACATCAGTTTGATTAATACCTTTGTTCAACAAAGCTGAAATATGACCCATTAATTCATCTCTAATTTGAATACTCTTATCACCCGGAAGGTTTCTTTCTAAGTAAGCATCAAACCATGCTGTAATGTCTTCACTTTCAAAATACTCTGGTTGAAATAGCATTAAATAACACTTCAAAGTCTCATATAAATAACTAAGGTGCTCTGGATGGGCTGCCATTTCTTTTATAAGGGTATTGCTGATAAATGGTTCTAAATAAGTTTGTAAAGAGCGATCGTAAGCATTAACAGAAGATGCTTTAATTTCATTTAATTTATTAAAACCAAATGATGGTGACTCTTCCGAGTCCATTAAAAATGGCGCACTTGCTGGTAAATTTCTCAGCGCGTTTAACCTATCATTTAAAACCACTAAGTTATTTCGATCAAATGACGCTGAATCAAGCTCTTGATATGTCGAAATAGCCTCTTCAGTTTCTGCAATTAAATTACTATTCCATGCAAAACTAAAGTACCAAGAAATTGAAAAGCCAAATAGCGCAATAACAGCTAATGAGATACTAGCAACGCGTAGCCATTTATTTTGTTTGTCGTGATGTTTATTTGTACTTGCTAAATTTTGCTCTGGAAAAATCACGCTTTCTAAAACATTTTTTATAAAAAAGCTTTTTGATTGATTTATATAATCTGTTTTACCTGAGTTAACATCATTCAAAAAGCTAGAAGGCGTTCCTTCTTGAGTTGCGCTCGTTAAGTAAACGCCCCTAAACATGGGCAGCTCTTCATATGCATTAGGTGTAAATATTTCTTTTAAAAAGCCATCAGCGACACCTTGAAGTACTCTTAGCTGCCTAGGGAATTCGAATATTTTAGCTCTAATCGCTTCGTTTCTTTCATTTATCAATCTGCGATTAAGCATTTCTGTTAATTTAGAAATTAAAGTATGAAATTCTTTATTAAACGCTTCTACCTGGGTGTCTTTAGCAAGATCAAGCTCAAAGGTAACTCCCCATACTTGTTCACATTCTTCTTCCGTTAATTCGCCAAAAAATTCTCTGAATCCTTCAATTAAATCAACCTTAGAAAAAATAACATAGACAGGAAATGTCATCCCAAGCTGATTTTGAAGCTCTTGTAGCCGTTGCTTTATTGCACGTGCATGCAAGTTACGCTCAGTTTTAGTCTGACTCATCAACTCAGATATACCCATGCTGATCATCACACCATTAATTGGCCTAAGTGGACGATACTTTCGCAATAGACCTAAAAACCCTTCCCATGCTCGTGAGTCATGTTTTGCATGACTATTTTGAGTTGTATACCTACCGGCGGTATCGATCAATACCGCTTTATTAGTAAACCACCAATCACAATTTCGTGTACCACCGATGCCATGAACTAAATCAACGCCCAGTTTATCTTTTAATGGATAATCCAATCCTGAATTATTAATAACGGTTGTTTTACCCGCGCCAGGAGGGCCGATCATTATGTACCACGGCAACTGGTAAATATTTTTACCTTTGAACAACTTAACATCTTTTAACAAGTCGATAGCTTCATTCATTCTTGTTTTTAGAGTCGTGATTTCTTCGTTTACTTCACTGCCGCCTGAGTCATCGCTATCGATTAACTCATCAGCCATTTTTTCATCTCTTTTATTTTGCTGCACAAGACGATAAATTTTCGTCACAGAAAAGAGCAACAATATAAGTAATATTGTTAGCAACCTTGCAGCAATACTTGCTAAAGGGACGTAATCTGCCACTGCAATTAAAGGACCACCAAACCAAATCAATAATGATAAAGCTAGGAAACCTATAATTAGCATCGCGGTACGAGATGTAAGAGCGTATGTCATTTTTTTAAATTTTTGCGAGAAACTCATATCAGCCTCATTAAAATAATAGATCGATTTCAATTCGTCGGTTCAATGACCTAGAAGCTGAATCTGAATTGCTGGCGATTGGCTCTGCGGCCCCTTTACCTTCAGGCCATAAACGGCCACTAAGGTTAGTACTTTTAGCCATAGAATTAGCAACTTGTGTTGCTCTAGCTAAAGAAAGGTGCCAATTTGAGGGGTATCTGTCGGTACTAATAGGCGTGTCGTCTGTGTGACCCGTAATTAATATTCTGCCTTTTGTTCCCTCTAAACTAAGTGCAAGTTTCTCAAGAATAGGCTGAAAAGAAGGCAGTAACTGTGAATTACCTTGATTAAACAAACTTTCACTTTTGATGGAAATTCTGATCCGATCATTACTTTTTTTAACAACCACAATCCCCCTCTGTATTTCGGTTTGTAGTAGCTGCTCTAAAACTAATAGTTGCTGGTCTTTTTTATCGACAGTTAGCTCATTTGCGAGTGGATGAATAACGGCAAGTTTTTCATTGATAGCAAAAACATCATCATTGAGTTTCATATTGATAAATAAATAAACGGCAAGTAACACGAGCCCTAAAACAGAAAAAATCACCCAAAGCGGTACTTGATTTCTAAGTTCAACACCTGCAGCAACTCGCTCCTTCCAATTAGGTGATAACTTGTTATTGATTGGCCCATCTAATTGATTTAAAAGGTGGTACATCTGAGAGCGGTATTCTTCAACTTTATTATCACCAACAGTATCTAATCTATATTTGCCCTTAAAACCAAGGTTTAAACAATGATACTGTAACTCTAAAAATTGCTTGTTTTTTTCAGGTTGTAACAGCGCGTCATCGAGTAATGTATAAAAATATTCACCACCAAATGTTTCTTTATGGAATGTAGATAATAAGCTTTCATCGGCCCATTCCATTGAGCTCCATTTTGAATTTAATACCGATTCATCGAGAATAGCACATAGGCAGTAGCGCGCATTGTTGATGATATCTTTAGATAAATTTTGGTTGCGAACTTCAACTTCAAACCGCTTTATGGCCTCAACACAACGATGTTTTAAAGCTGCTAAATTTGTCATTTCGGCTGATTGACTAATAGATATGACTATTGAAAAACAGTCAGTTGCAGCTTCTAAAAGAGGGTTTTTAAAGATAGACACTTTGACGCTACTTGGTAGCTTTGTCGATGGCGATTCGACAGACATCACCGTTTTATCAGCATCACTGTCAGTATTTGCTTTACTAGAGGTATCACGTCCTAATCTACCAGGGCGTGGTTTGATAATGGTTTCGTCCATTGAAACTCTTCCTTTAAAATTAAGTTCTAATTGCCCAAAGGCTTAATTGTAGTTCTGGGTAGCTACCTGATAAATGAATGGCAATTCCGCCACTAGAGCGCAACTTATCCCAATGCTCTCCCTGCTTATTTAATTCAAAATAATGGAAACCTGCATGATATGGGATTTGTCTTGGGGCTGTAGGTAAACTACTGATTGTTATTCCTGGTATTTGGTTATTAACAAGATCACGTATAGTTTCTACGCTGCCTATTTTTATCTGTGATGGCAGTATTTTACGTAACTCTTCATGCGGGACACTTGCTTTTATTGCTAGAATAAATTGAGCTGAATTTAGCACCGACTTATCGTTTAATGCACCAAATGAAATTCCAAATTTGCTTTGTTCTAACTTGATTTCAGTTGCTGTTTGCTCAATAACATGACTCAACGACTGATATAAGAAGTTAACGACTTCGCTAAACACTTGACCCAAGTTTTTATGATCGTATTTAGGGAGCTTAGGAACTCGTTTATTAACAGTACTAAACGTCGACAGCTCTCCGGCAAGCTCAATCAACCTAATATACAAGATATTTGGATGGATATTATTGACTGATAATAAGTTGTCGAATACTGCATCATACTTATTTAATGTTTGCAGCATAATAAAGTCGGCAACTGATGTACTTCCTGCATATCCTTGACACAATCTAACGGCGATGCTTTCTGAGCGCTGTTTGATCATTGAACCAATTTCGCGAACAAGACCCAAAAGAGGCTTGCATTGCCCTACTTTTAAAGATGCCGGTATATACTTATTATCTAGCTTTATTTGCCCTTCACTACTAACGTCTAGAATTCTTGCTAAAGGCAGCAATATATAACCAGAGTGATCATCAGAGGAAAGTACTAACTTACTATATATTTTAGCGACTTGAATAACTTCTTGAGATTGCGCCCCCACTAAATCGTCACTCACTGATAAATCATTCAATTTATAACGAGTTACAATATTTTCTTCTGGGGCAGATAAGTTTATGCCGCTATTTTTCAATGCCGGTATTGCAAGATAAACTATCTCGTCATATATATCTTTGCCGACCACTAATGGCTCAGGCAAAGAAGTTGACTGAGGCATATCTATCGGTAGTAAATCTGGGGTAATTGCCGACAGTGATTCAATCGCAAATTGACCCGATTTTAGCAGTTCAGTATCAATTGCTACCTCAAGTATTCCCCAAGGATCTGCAAGGTTACCACTGCACACTTGTTGGATTACATTCGCAATATGTTTATCTGATTGCTGGAAGTGTTGCGGCCTTAAAAACATCCCTTCAGTCCAAGCAACACGAGTGTTATCACCCATTTTACAAATCCTTTTTTTATTTCTCTCTCATGTATGTAGCAATAGCTTCTACATTGACATTTATATCATCATAACCGGTAGGATCAACTTCAATTACAGCTCTCCATCTTGCCTGATCAATGTTTCTATAAGCAACCACAACCCCCACATAGCGAGTGTTTCGATTGAGACTCATTTTATATTTTTGTACTGTATTTGGCTGTAATTCAAGCTCGTCTTTTTTTAACAGATCAGGCCCTAATAATTTTTCAGGCGTATCGTAAAGGCTAAAAAAATCTTGTGTATCAAAAATAGTTCGAGAACTAAGTTCAAATATTTTCATAACTACAGGTGAAGGTCTATCCGACGTATCAGGATTAACATTCTTAGATACATTAATAATCAGATCTGTTGAAGGCGGAACAAGTTTATTAACGGTAGAACATCCTAGTACTAAAAATAGTAAACTAAAACTCATTAAGTAGAGCTTAATTTTATACATTGTTTAATTTCCTTTCTAAAGCGTTTCTTTAAGTCTATCGTTGTATGCCTTTAAAAAATCATCTGACATAGCCATTGCCCCTTTGGAACTAACGTCTTGTGACAAATCATCATGTAAACTCTGATATAACTTCCAGCATTTAGATTCAATTTGCCCAGGGATAATTTTTAATACGTTAGAATTATCATTTGCTTGCTGACTTATCTGTTGGGGAGAAACTTGCTCTAACATCCCTTTAAGTACACCATCTGCACCGGCTAATAACGCATGTTCGTGCCTGCGAGAGTCAATAAAGCTTTCATTTATCGACTCCTTAGACGAAAGGAAGCTTGCACTATTCCTTATGAATAAATTCTGAATAACGTCATCTATATTAGCAGAAAATTTTAAAGGGTTGTTTTGTTCAGTTTGAAACATTGTATGATTTAACCTCAATTGACTTTTTACATGCGCTCTTTGACGTAAAGAGTCCATAAGGCCATTGAGTAATAAATTAAGGCCTTGCCCCATTTCAAACCAATGCTTTTCTGTATTTAACAAATTTTGTACTTCAGGCTTTATATTTAAACCTTTTAAAAATGCATCAGATAACGCAGTACTGTTTTTTGCAGCTATTTTTGGTGATGCAGTCTCGACTGTTTGTTCTTTAGGGGCTATTTTTCGACTTTCCGATTGTACTCGTGGAGAATTCGTTTTTAACTCTTGAACATTCGCAGAGTCATGTTTTGATGCATCGGAGTGTTCTGGGTTCATCAGGCGTGATAAATCATCCCAATCTTCTGGGATCTGGTTACCTGAGTTCAAAAAGGGCTCTTGCACCATAGAAACTCCAGGCATTGATTCATCTAAAATAGATTCGTCTAAAAACTGATGCGATTGTGAAAATGAATCTTTACTATCCGCACGGTAATTATTATCACTGTTTTGACTGGCCGAAAAATCGGTATTACTCACTGGTGAAACGCGATCATCAACCAACTTAACATCAATTTGAAAGTCGCCAATAGTTAATACGTCACTGTCAGCAAGAACCTGCCTATTTCCTTGACCAAGTGGGGTTACAGCAAAGTTTATAAAGGTGCCATTCGTTGAATTATCGTAAATATAAAAAGAATCACCTTCTTTTACGATTTGTCCGTGTTTACTTGATATTATTTTTTCAGGATCGGGCAGGTGCCAATCACAAGCCTCAGAGCGACCAAAGATGAGTTTATCCACTACAGTCTTAGATGCTTCAATTTCAGGTGAGAGTCTATGATAACTAGTTATGTTTAGTATCAGTTCCATTTGATAAGTCAGTCCCTTAAATCTTTATTGTCGGTAGGATAAAGTAGAAGAGAAACTATTGTCAACATTGAAATTAATATATAAATATAGACTGACTTTTGTTGAGCCATAAAATACTGTAAAAATAAATATTAACTTAATCGAAATACTGAACAATTGTGGCCGTTAATATTTTTACATTTCGGCCAAAATCCGTTCTCTATAAAATGAAAAAGTAAAACCTCAATTGATTTATCTTGATTACTTAATCTCATTCATTGACGCCCTAAACTCTCTTTTTTACTTAAGTATGTGCTCAAAAGTGGGTTTATTTTTTATATTTTTACAAAGTTACATTTGTTAAATATTCCCGATAGCGTATAAATTAGCTGTTTCAAAATTTAGATATAAATATTCAATAATTGAAACATTGCTATAGTCGAGATTTTTTGTAAAAATGTACGACAATATCAGAGGGAAATTGATAATAAGTATAAAGCTTACCTTTGTAATTATTTAAATAAACACAATAAAAGGATTTATAATGAGCGGTATTAACAACCCGAGTGACAAAACTCAAATTGCATCACTTGATTCTAATCAAAAAAGAACCTCTGCTAAAAATAAGATTAACCTCATCGGGAAAAAGATTTCCGATCGCTACCTGGTTGAAGAACTAATTGGACAAGGCGGCATGTGCTACATTTACAGAGCGCGTGATACCTTCTTAGAAAATGTAAATCGTGCTGAAGCATTTGTTGCTTTAAAAGTGTTGCAAGAAGAGTTTTCATACTCAGAAGAAGCAATTACTCTTCTAAAAGACGAAACAGCAAAAACACAACAGCTCTCCCACCCTAACATCGTTAAAGTGTTTTCAGCAGATTCCGATGGTGATTTATATTACGTCACAATGGAACTTGTTGAGGGAGAAACTTTAGAACAAATAATTAAACGCAACAAGCCCTCAGGCATGGCATTTAAAAAAGCGAAAGTGATTTTAGAACAGCTTGCTGATGCTCTTATATATGCACATTCAAGAGGGGTGATTCATAATGACCTCAAACCATCCAATATCATATTTGACAGTAATGGGGACTTAAAAGTACTCGACTTTGGTATCGCAAAGCATAAAAACATTGAAGATGCGTATGCCGTTAGAAGTAATGTTGAGTTGGGCGATATTGGCGGTTATACACCGACCTACGCAAGTCCTGAACAACTAAATGGTGCCAGTGCTACCGTTAAAGATGACGTGTTTTCATACGCATGTATTGCGTTTGAACTATTAAGTAGTAAACATCCATTTAATCGAGTTGCAGCCGATAAACTACCAAAGAGTACCACTGCTAAACGTCCAAGCAATTGTCCACTTTGGTTATGGCAAAGTATAAATAATGCACTATCGTTAGAAACGTCACAACGACAAAGTTCTTTATTACCTATTTCTAAAAAACTTAAGTCTAATTTAAAGCCAGCGATCGGTTTAGTCGCAGCATCCGTTATTTTAGTTATTGTAGCTATTCAATATCAATTAGCTAACACTGTGCAAGTAAAGCAACTAGAGGCAAAACTTGATAATGCGAACGCAATTAATCAACAAGTAGAAACTTGGATGTCTTGGAATGGGCCTCATATTTTAGATAAGTTAGCTGAAATTCCTCCGCAGTACGAAGTATTAAAGCAGGGCCTATTAAGAGTAAATCAAACGAGCATATTAGGCAGTTTTGATAAAAGAGCTAATAACTTTAATAATAATAATTCAAATAAATTTAAAGATTTTGATAAAACAATTTCAATCTACTCTAAAGCTCTCGACTACTACCCTGACTCAGAAAAACTTTCAGTGCAGTTAGAGAGCATCCTAAGAGAGCGCCAGTCAATAATTTTTGATATCACATCGAGAATTAATTTATTGTTAGAACAGTCTCGTTATAACGAAAGTGAAAATAATAATATCCCGCAGCTAATTCAAGACTTAAAAGAAGTTGATAATACCTACGTGTACGAGCCCTCTTCCTTACATTTTGATAATTTTAAAATAGCGTTAGACAAAGCAGTAGAAGAAGATGACGTAATTGCGCAAAAAGCACTCTTAAATGTTGGTAAAGCGATATTTACCAGCAATCAAAAAGCTGAACTCCTTTTCGCAAATTTACTCAAAAGAGAATCTGCAATTGATGCACTGACCTTTTATCAGAAAAAATTAGCGATAGGTGAGCAAATTACCTACCCACTCTCGGATGCTATTGTTTTTTATCAACCAAGATTTCAACGTTACTCTGAACAATTGGAAGGTATTGAGGATTACAAGCAGCTACTAGAGTTTGAAGAACTTATTAATTTAGAGTCTGCTGATCTACCAACTGATTTTCCTCTTCTAGTGACATTAAAACAAGATTTGTCAAAGCGATATATTACAATGGCTAATACTCTAATGAAGCGAAAAATGTACCGAACTGCGGAGCAATTAGTCGAAAGAAGTGAGGCCATTACGCAGTCGTTAGACAGTATGCTGTAAATAAAATAGTTAGGCTACTAACTCAGAGTTTGTTTAGATGATGAGCGTAGCAATAAGAAAATAACTATAATTGAATATATGGTGGATACATATTAGACTATCCACCGCTTTTTAAACGAGAGTCAAGGACGACGAGTTGAGCTTTTAAGACACTCCTCCAAGATTTTTCGTAACCTTCAACATTTTTAAATTACTTAATGGAGTATCGATGAAAAACTTAAGCGCACTTGCAGCCATCCTATTACTAAGCGGTTGTTCAACCACCTCAACAGTTGATAAAGTCGTCACTGAGGTTGTTACCGAAGCCAAAGTAGATGTTGAAGAAGTTGTAGCACCAATTTCATTAACCGTTATTACGACTCCCGCAGATGCTCGCGTTCGTATTATGAACATAAACCCGGTCTATCAAGATGCCATTGAGCTAAAAGAAGGCAAATACGATATTGAAGTCAGCAGAGCTGGATACCAAACCTACAGAAAATGGGTCGTTGTTGACAAAAAAACTATTTTAACTGTTGGATTAGATGAAGCACTAACAAGTCAATCTGAACAGTAAGCCATTTATACTGTTAAGTAACCTGAACTCTGAGTAATATATTATTTACCAAAGTTCAGGTTAAGTTAGCTCAGCAAACCTTCTATTTAGTCAAACGAGTAAATACCCCCTATTCAACCAAAAATACACGATCCCACCTAAATTAACTGCAATGCATACCCACAGCACAAATATAAAACGACGTTTTTTAGATTTATGACGTAGTAATTGTTGTGCAAATAATGCACCTGGCCAACCACCACACAGAGCAAGTAATTGCAACGTGCGCTCAGGCGTACGGTTTACTTTTTTATGTGCCGATTGTATTGCTTTGCGCTTATCCCAAGCATACATTAAAAATGTTAACATACTCAAAATACTGAGATAAATTGGTATATAAAGAGCAATATAGCTAAGCATGTAAGCTAGCCAAGTTAAAGCAATAAAAAGACTCGATATTGTTATTAAGGCTTTTTTTATCAATTAATTATCACCTATACTGAACGCACAGAATTTAAAAATAAGAGTTAAATTATGACACATTTTAAAGCGTTATTCTTAGCGTTGCTCCTCTGTTCATTTACTTTTAGTTACGCGGACGAAAACAACTTAACCCTCGATAAAGAGCTAGCAATATTTCAGCCTTACTTAGGCACTTGGCAAACCGACTTTAAGGTAGTCTCAGGCGCAAAGCCAGTTCAGGATGTCGGCAGGTGGGAACGTACGCTAAACGGTAAAGCTATTCGTACTATGCACTCTATTAATGAGGGTGAGTATGGCGGCGAATCGACGATTTTTTATGATAGCAAAAAAAAGTCACTCGTCTTTTATTACTTCACAACAGCAGGTTTTTATACAAAAGGCACTATAACAGTATTAAGCCCGACTCAGTTTGTAGCCTACGAAGAAGTAACAGGCAGTAAAGAGGGAGTGACTAAGGTTAAGTCTACAAGTGATTTAAAAGACGATAAATTCATTGTATCAATCTCTTATTTAAAAAAGGGTGAGTGGACAAAGCCCGAACAACGTATTTATACACGCAGTACAAAAGCCGTTAAGTTTAAATAATCGCAATTTATAAACACAAAAAAGGCAGCCTAAGCTGCCTATTGTCATTTATAGAACCGTATTTATTTTACGTATTTTTTAAATGCATCATCTACTGGTGTATCAGCAAGGTGATTAGTGTAGTTGCTCATTACTTTTTGAGACAAGCCTACAATAATTTCAAGTAGTTGTTGCTTAGCGTAACCTGCGGCAAAGAATTTTTCGATTTGCTCATCGCTGATCACGCCACGTTCACGTGTCATTGCGAGTGTAGTTTCACGAAGAGTTTCTAGCTTAGGGTTTTCAAGTGGTGTTTTGTTAACAAGTGCGTCAACAATACCTTGATCAACCTTCATTGCCGCTGCAATACCACTGTGAGCAGGAACACAGTAATGACAGTCGTGCTCTACGTTAATTGATTGCCATACTACTGTTAGCTCTTCTGCATTAAATGACGTTTTTTGAAACAAGTCATGCAGTACTTGGTAACCTTTAAGTAATGTTGGTGCTTCAGCCATTACTGCATGTAAGTTAGGAAGCATACCAAATGCTGCTACTGAATCAGCTAAAAGTGGTTTTGCTTCTTCTGGTGCATTTTCTGCCGTGTATAAAGTAAATTCTGCCATGTTTAGCTCCAAAAATAATTAGGTTTATGTAACTTCGAAACACATACTATTTGATTTTGAGCGACTGTTCAAGTTAAAATTGAGCAACTGTTCAAATTAATTGAGAATGAAATGGTTAATAAGGTTAAATTTGAACGCGAAAATGTTGTTCGTGTTGCCAGCCAATTATTTTGGGAAAAAGGCTTTCATGCAACCTCAACGCGAGACTTACAAGAAGCCGTTAATATGCGACCAGGCAGTATTTATTCTGCATTTGGTTCAAAAGAAGGGCTATATAGTGAGTCACTAAAAGACTATACGGTGCAAATGAAAAGCCAAATTGACGGTTTTTTATCTTCGTCAGACACAACCTTAGGTGGCTTACGTGCATTTGTAGAAAATGTGGTAATTAAAAACAAAGATTGTAGCCCGAGTGCAATCTGTATGTTAGTAAAAGCTAACAATGAGTTTGCCGATAAAAACAGTAGTTTATATGAATTGAGTTTAGATTTAGCGGCTAAGTTTGAAGGTTATCTCACTGTACTTTTCGAGCAAGCAATAGCAAAAAATGAGTTGAGCGATAAATTAACAGCTATTGAGTACGCACGTTTTTTTCAGATTCAGTTTACAGGGTTACGTGGTTATTTTAATCGCCCAGGCGTTGAACTACTGGCCCAACCTATGATCAATCAAATGTTTGCGCTCATGAAAAACCTATAAACTGCTTGTTTTAATTAAAAAAGGCAGTAATTTAATTACTGCCTTTTTATTTTTTTACGTTCAATATTACGTTTTTAACTTATTAAGCTCTGAATCTTGTTGCGTTACAAGCTTGTTGAGTACTTCACTGCTATCGCCTGCTTGTGCCGATAAATCGGATAGCTGCGAAGCTGCATCTGATATAAGTGTTAAATTACGATTTATTTCTTCAGTTACTAAACTTTGCTCTTCAGCTGCCGTGGCAATATGTGTAATTTGATTAGTTATTTCATCAACTTTAACCACTACACTGTGAAGAGCATCAAATGCAATTGAGGTTTCATCAACAGCACTTTGTGCGCGCACTACGCCTTTTTCTATTACAGTTGAGGCATTGCCAACTTCGTGTAACAAACTATCGATCAATTTACTGATATCGTCAGTCGATGAACGCGTTTTAGACGCAAGCGCTCTTACCTCATCAGCAACTACCGCAAAGCCTCGGCCATGTTCACCAGCACGCGCAGCTTCAATTGCCGCATTAAGTGCCAATAAGTTAGTTTGTTCTGAAATGGTACGGATCACATCCAAAATTTGCGTAATATCTTTACTACGCGATGCTACTTTTTCAACCGCTTGGTTAGCTTCTTTAATTTCTTCAGACATAGTTTTAACTTGGCTCATCGCTGACGACAAACTCGACTCACTACTAACCACTAAGCCATTAATTTCATCTGCCTGCTGCGCTGACTGTTCTGATGCTCTGGCAACTTCGAGTGCTGTTGCGCTCATTTCGTTCATAGCCGTTACCACACTTTCAATTTCTTGAAATTGCGATTGCACATTTTGCTTTGTATCTATGGCAATGTGTTGCGCTATCTCGCCTTGCTGTTTGGTTTGCTCAGACACCGCTTTTAGTTCAGAAATTAAATCACGTAGTTTTGCTAAAAATCGATTAAACCCACCAGCTAATGCAATAAGTTCAGCGTGGCTATCAACATGCAATGTATGCGTTAAATCACCCTCAGAGCTTGCAAGGTTATCAACACGTTGTTGAATTTGTCGAAGCGGTGCAACGATGCCGCCAACCACTAATTTCATTATAACAAATGCAATTGCAGCTATAGCTAAACCGGTTACTAAAATAATAGACCCTAACGATGCTGCAGTTTTTTGCATGTTTTCAGCCAACGCTTCAGGACCTGCGAGCGCAAGCTCTGTTGGTACTTCAATAATTAAAGACCACTGCTTATTGGCAAGTTTAATATTGATAGGGTAATTAACAAGGTACTCGTTATTAACCTTAAAAATACCGCTTTGTCCTTTTGACTTTTCAATATCGTTGTACAACGATGAGCTAATCGCTTCTTTTAGTGGACGCCCTAGTTTAGTTTTATAATGGCTACTGCCAACAATTAAGCCTATGTCACTCAATAATGTTACTTTTGCTTTACCGTTATAGAGTTGTTTAGAAAGCTGTTCAGTCATCACTTGAAAAGTAGGAAGTGTTAAGTCTACGCCAGCTAAACCAATAAACTGCCCAGATTTTAAAATTGGCACTGTTAATGACGTTAACATTACCGAATCACCAGACGGAATTTCGTAAAGGTAAGGCTCCATAATACATGGTGTGAGCGTATCCTTTGCACATAAGTACCATTCAGCTTCGCGAAGTCCAAATTCGTTCAAATTTGTTATATATTTGTCAGCTGCATTAGCCACTTTTTGCTGTTCTACCGTACCATTCTCGTCCCGAGTAATATAGACTTCGAGCGTGCCATCACCATCAACAGAATGCTTAAAGCCCCGCTGGAATTGAGCATCTTGTCCATCAAAAGCATTAGCTTCGAACTGAGAATAAATAGAAGATAAAAGTGTATTATTTTCTAAAATAGAGCGGTTTATGCTTACAACTGTATCTCTACTTAGCGTATTTTGTTTTGCAGCATCACCAAGTAATGCGGCTAATGAATACGGAACTCGGTAAGCCTCGTTAACAAAGCCAGCAATTCGTTCACCATATACTGCAGCATTAGCATTAAGTTTTTCTTCAACCTCAGCAACGATATACTCTTCAGATTTGCTCGCTAACTGCTCATTGCTTGATGATAATTCCCACCATAAAACACTAGAAAGTACCAATACTGTAATAAATATACTCCCGACGGTAAGCCAGAGTAACTTTTTTGCTAACGATATTTCCCGCATTCCATACACCTTTTGATTAAATCTACAGCTATAGTTTAGTAGTTTTAAAAAATGAAGCTATGAATATCATCAAACAATTTGAATTTAATACAATTAATTGGGTTTTTACTGCTTTTTCAGGTATGCCGTCGTAATTGTCGCCATTATTAACAAACAAACACTTACCCATAAACACGCACTAAGCCCATATACTTGAAAAACCCAACCAGAAAGCACCGTACCAAGCAAACGCCCTATCGCATTGGCCATATAATAAAAGCCTACGTCGAGTGACACCCCATCATTTTTAGCAAAACTTACTATTAAGTAACTGTGCAGCGATGAATTTACAGCAAATACTCCACCAAAAATAAGTAAGCCTATTACAAGCGTAAAATGTACCGCTATATCCAATTGCATCAACAACGCCAAAATGCCAGTTACACCACTTAATAAAGCAACCCACCAGTATGCTTTTTTGACCGAATGTGAAGTTGAATCACCTTGCCCAGTTATTCGCGGTGCTTGCGATTGCACCAGCCCATAAGCAATTACCCACAAAGCCATAAAGCCGCTGACCCACCAATGATCCCAGTTAAACTGAGCGGCTAAGTAAACAGGTAGTGCAACTACAAACCATACATCGCGCGCTGCAAACAAGCATAAACGCGCTGCGCTAAGTAAGTTAATTGCCCGCGATTTAGAAAATAATTCTTTAAACTTAGGTTTGTTTTTAGCTTTACCAATATCGCCTTTTAAAAAAATTAAACTAATAACCCACGCAACACTAAGTAAAATAATTAGACTTATTAATGCTCCCACAAAACCAAATACAGTTAGTAATAAGCCGCCTAAAAAAAAGCCCACCCCTTTTAAAGCATTTTTAGAGCCGGTAAGTATGGCAATCCATTTATATAATTGGCTTTGCCCTGCATCGTCTTGCGGTACTAAATACTTAATGGCGCTCTTTGCACTCATTTTATTTAAGTCTTTAGCTATGCCACTCAGTGCTTGCGCTGCCATAACATAGGCAACGGTTAGCCAATCCCCTGGCACACAAAGCATGCCTAAAGCGACAAGTTGTAGCCCAAGCCCTACATTCATGGTTTTGTTCAACCCTAAATGCGCGCCAAGCCAACCACCTACTAAATTGGTGATCACCCCAAATATTTCATAAAACAAAAACAACATGGCTATCGCAAATGCACCATAACCCAACTGATGAAAATACAGCACCACCAACATGCGTAGCGCACCATCAGTTAAAGTAAATGCCCAATAGTTACCGGTAATTATTAAATATTGCTTTATAGAACTTGGTAAATTAGCCAACTGCGCAAGCATAGCGTTAAACCTTTTTAAACGAGATTAAGCCAAATCACTTTGTGCAACTTTAAGCATTAGCTCAGCAGTACGGTTTGCATAGCCCCATTCGTTATCGTACCAAGCGTATAATTTAAGTTGAGTGTTGTTAATTACCATGGTTGAAAGCGCATCAATAGTGCAGCTGCGCGGATCTGTTTTGTAATCTATAGATACAAGCGGCTTTTCTTCGTAGCCTAAAATGTCTTTTAGCTCGTTATTTGCAGCGTTTTTAAACCACGTGTTTACTTCATCTTGTGTAACACCTCGCTCGAGCTCAAAAACACAATCGGTAATTGATGCGTTAGTAAGAGGTACGCGCACGGCGTGGCCGTTTAATTTACCTTTTAGCTCAGGGAAAATATGCGTAATAGCCGTTGCACTACCGGTTGTAGTAGGTATTAAGCTTGTACCGCACGAACGCGCACGGCGTAAATCTTTATGAGGGGCATCAATAATTGTTTGAGTATTAGTAATGTCGTGAATAGTAGTCATTGAGCCGTGCTTAATGCCCACTTTTTCTTGCAGTACTTTTACTATTGGCGCTAAACAGTTAGTAGTACACGAGGCGGCTGTAACAATTTTATGCTCACTTGGGTTATAAAGATCATCGTTTACACCCATTACTACATTTAAAATACCATCTTCTTTTACAGGTGCTGTTACCACAACACGCTTAACACCTTGTGCTAAATATTGATTTAACAGCTCGGTGGTTTTCATTTTACCGCTGGCCTCTATTACTACATCGCAATCAGACCAATCAGTTTCGTTTATGGTTTTGTTGTTGGTAACTGCAATCGTGTGCTTACCCACGCTAAAGCTATTATCATCACTAGAAACCAGTTGTGCTAAGCGCCCATGTACTGAGTCAAACTCAATTAAATGTGCGTGGGTTTTAGCATCACCCGCTACATCATTTACTTTAATAAACTCTATTTCTGGCCAATCAACTGCTGCACGCAGAGTTAAACGCCCCATACGGCCAAAACCGTTAATACCTACTTTAATAGTCATAATTAAATACCTTTAATAAGTTAATTTATTAGTTAGTTACAGCAGCTAGTAATACGTTCAGGGCGATTACCCATAGCGTTTAAGCGCGTTAAATCATTTTCATAAAATGAAGGGTTAGCAGTAAGCGTTTGCGTTAATACATTTTTAGCCCACTCTGGCAGGGCTTTATTAATACTGTAATAAACCCATTGATTTTGTTTACGGTCGCACAATAATCCGCATTGCCTTAACTGCGCTAAATGGCGAGACACTTTAGGCTGGCTTAGCTCAAGTGCAGCAACCAGTTCGCATACACACAGCTCTTCTTCGTGGCTAATTAGCAGCATTGCTTTTAAACGTGTATCGTCCGCTAGGCATTTATAAAATTGAAGTGGGTTGAATTGTTCCATACTGTCCTCACTGTGCTTATGCATCCACAATAAAACAAAATAACAACATATGGAATAGTGAATATACGATTTATCGTATATTTATTTTTTATGCCTTAAACGCAAAAAAGCACACAACGACTAATTGTCGTTGTGTGCTTTTATAACTTTTCTTTATTTAGTTATTAAATAACTGAAAGCTCTACTTCAATATTGCCACGTGTTGCGTTTGAATATGGGCATACTTGGTGTGCTTTATCTACAAGCGTTTGCGCTGCAGCTTTATCCATATCACCTAGTGATACAGCGAGTTTTACCGCAATACCAAAACCGCCTTCAATAGCACCAATAGACACTTGTGAATTAATATGCGTGTCGCTTGGTAAATCTATTTTTTCGCTACCTGCTACAAATTTAAGTGCACCAATAAAACATGCTGCATAGCCTGCGGCAAATAATTGCTCTGGGTTAGTGCCTTGTCCGTCGTCTCCGCCTAAACCTTTAGGTGTTGATAAATTTACATCTAAACGACCATCATCAGATTTAGCTACGCCTTCACGGCCGCCAGTTGCAGTTGCTTTTGCAGTGTAAGCTACGTTTTGTAATACATTCATAATGAACTCCAAAGTTTAGTAATTAATTTAGTTTGTGTGCAAAATAATAGAACAAGTAATTAGAGATTGCAAATACTTTGCATGCAAATTAAAATAGCATGTATCGAAATAAAGGATAACGTTATGCCGTTTGAGCAATTAAAGTTAAAAAATCAGTTATGCCATCGGTTATACATGGCATCTAACAGCATTGCGCGTGCGTATCGCGAGCCTTTAAACGAGCTAAATTTAACTTACCCGCAATACGTAGTAATGATGGCGCTGTGGGAGCAAGACGAAATAACAATTGCAGAGCTAATAGATAAAACCGCGATAGACGGCGGTGCTATGACCCAAATACTCAAAAAAATGAGCGACAAATCATTACTGGCTGTTATTAAAGATGAGCACGACAAACGCAAACGCCTAGTGCAGCTAACCCAGCATGGCCAATCACTTAAGTTAAAAGCAGTAGATATTCCTAAAAATATTTTATGTAAATTTGATAGTGTAGATGCAACACAAGCGAAGCAGTTAATGCAGCTGCTCGATTTAGTAGTAAACGACTTAGCCGATTAGGCTCTTAATTTTTAAACAATAAACGTGTTTTAAAAGGTTTTAAAAGGTTTTAAAAATGACTCATATTAAAAAATTACTATTAGCAGCGGCGTGTAGCACGGCACTTTTAGGTAGCAGCGCCGTAACTGCTAACACCGCTGGCCAAAATGCTGATTTAAAAACAGTAGCCACATTTGATGCGCAGCACCCACCGGGCAACATTGCTATTACCCCATCGGGCAGAAAATTTTTATCTGTACATGGCTTTTTTGGCCAAAAGCAAAAAATTATGGAGCTTTTAAGCGATGGTACAACTAAACCCTACCCTAATGAAGAGTGGGCATACGCGTACAATAACGGTAAAGGTTTTTACGACGTACTTGGCATAAACGTATCAAGCGATGGCGTGTTATGGATGCTTGACACTTCAGGGCCCGATCACGCTGGGCGCTTAGTAGGTTGGGATACAAACAAAGAGCAACTGCACAAAATTATTTATCTGGCTAAACCGACCATTACCGACACCTCGTTTTTAAACGATTTAGTCATCGATAATAAGCATGGCGTTGTATACATTGCCGACACAGCCCAAGGCAGCCAAGCCGCTATTATTACGGTAAACCTTAAAACAGGTGTAGCACGCAGAGTATTACAAAATAGCCATTACACCACAGCCGAAAATATCGATATGGTTATTGATGGGCGCACAATGAGCCTTGGCGGACAACCTGCCCGCTTAGGTGTTAACCCTATTACGCTTGACCCTAACGAAGACTGGCTTTACTTTGGCTCAATGTCGGGCACGTCGGTTTACCGCATTGCCACCAGCGATATAAATAACGAGAGCCTTTGGGCTAAAGCGCTTGAAGACAAAGTTACGCGTTACGGCACTAAGCCAATTTCAGACGGTATTATTGTTGATGGCGGCGGTAACGTATATGTAACCGACATAACCAATGGCGCAATTGGCGTAGTTAAACCCACTGGCAACTACGAAGTATTATTTAAAGACGAACGTTTGAGCTGGCCTGATGGCTTTAGTTACGGGGCTGATCATAAAATATACTTTACCGTTGACGATTTACATAATTCGCCTGTACTTAATAATGGCAAAAATCAAAGCCACGGTAAGTTTAAAGTAATGTCGTTCGAGCCTTTAGTAAAAGGAAAAGTAGGCCGCTAATTTACTTATTAAGTGACTACATTTTTTAAAAAGCCTTGCACATTTAAGTGACCCAATAGTTGCAGGGCTTTTTGTTAAAAACACACCACACTGGTGCACATTTTAAAAATACATCACCGCTTTGGTGCTAATGCTTTAGTACGTATTTACACTTAAATACTAAATACCTGATTTCTATTCATAAAATATTCAAGTTAATGTTGGCATACTTCTTCCTATAAACTGATGTGTTCAGTGAAAATACCAAGGAAAAACCATGTTCAACTTATACCATACCCTTTACCTTTTATGGCGTTTAGACATTAGCGTTTGGCAAGTTAATGATCCAACAAATACCCATACCACCGCTGACAAAGAGCGCGTCTATGTTAAGTAACATCGTATTGTGTAAAGGCTTGGCATAAAGCTTAAATGTAAAAATCTACTTTAGGCTAAGCTTTTGCACACTATGCAATTTATGTGTACATTTTAATTAAACTTCAAATTAATCGTTCAATATAAAGACAACCCCCTTGTAATAAACTCCACATTTAAAAACATCGAAAAAATTAGTAAAAACACTGCGTTTATAACTTTGCAAGCAGCCTTATTGCGTTGTATTGTTGTATCCTATTGAAAATTTTTAGTTGGAACGTGTATGCACGCTTTGGAAGTTAATTTTGATGGCTTAGTTGGCCCTACTCACAACTACGCTGGTTTATCGTATGGTAATGTTGCCTCGTTAAATAACGCAGCAAGCTTTTCAAATCCTCAAGAGGCAGTGCTTCAAGGCCTTGAAAAAATGAAAGCGATGCACGACAAAGGCCTAACTCAAGGTGTATTTGCCCCTCATGCGCGCCCCGACTTAAACGTACTGCGCCGCTTAGGCTTTACCGGTAATGATGCACAAGTAATTCATAAAGCATTTAAAGCTGATCCTATTTTATTACGCGCGTGTTATTCAGCGTCAGCAATGTGGACAGCCAATGCCGCTACGGTATCGCCATCTCCTGATACAACCGACGGCAAAGTACATTTTACTTCAGCTAATTTAAATAATAAGTTTCATCGTTCATTAGAGCCTGCAACCACTACACGCTTATTAAAAGCGATGTTTAACAACGACAAATACTTTGCGCACCATACCCATTTACCCGACCAAGGCTTTTTTGGCGACGAAGGTGCAGCAAACCATACTCGTTTTTGTGACAGCCACGGCGAGCAAGGCCTTGAAATGTTTGTATTTGGTGCCAGCGCGTTTAACAGCCAATTACCAAAACCAGCTAAATTTCCTGCAAGGCAAACACTCGAAGCCTCAGAAGCAATTTGCCGTTTACATAACTTAAAAGATTCAAGCCAAATTTTACTACAGCAAAATCCAGACGTAATAGATCAAGGCGTGTTTCATAACGATGTAATTGCAGTAGGTAACGCCAACGTATTACTGTGCCACCAGCAAGCATTTTTAAACCAAGCTTTGGCACTGCAAGATATTCGCGAAGCGTATGTGGGCAATAAAGAATTTTACATTATTGAAGTACCTACCGATAAAGTAAGTATTACCGACGCTGTAAGTAGCTATTTATTTAACAGCCAGCTAGTGAGCCTTGAAGATGGTTCAATGCTGTTAGTGGCACCACAAGAGTGTAAACGCAACAGCGCAGTTAACGCCTACATTGAAGAAATGATCATGGCTGATAACCCAGTAAACCAAGTACAGTTTTTTGATTTACGCCAAAGTATGCAAAATGGTGGCGGCCCAGCTTGCTTGCGTTTACGTGTAGCCCTTAACGAGCAAGAACTTGCTGCAATAAACCCAGAGGTTATTTTAACTGATACTAAATATACACAACTGTGTGACTGGGCAAAACGTAACTACCGCGACAAATTAGGTGCAAGTGACTTTGCAGACTCAGCTCTACTCACCGAGAGCTACCAAGCACTTGATGAGCTAACGCAGCTACTTAATTTAGGCTCAGTGTACGACTTTCAATTAGAAGGTTAATCAATCGTAATTTAAACTGAGAAAGCTCTTTCGAAATTAAATTGCAGTAACGTGTTTGGTGTTTAGTAGGCCACGCCTATTTCGAGTAGTTATTCCTCATAAAGAGGTAATAACGCAGTATAAATGCCAAACATGCGGTGCCTTTGGGTTCGTTCTAGGGGCGATTAGCTCTTTATTACCCGATTTTCACTTAATCCCTTGTGAGATGGAATAACGCAAGATCAGTTATGCTAACTTTATGAAATTAGCGGCCCATTATAGCGCTATAAAACAGCGTATTAACAATGACCTAAACTCTGGTAGTTGATTGTTATATATGAATGATTTAAAGTATTTAATGAGTTGTCTAACACGTTAAAATGACCATATTTGTAATAAAATTGGTATCATAAAGTTCACTAAATTACAGACCTTTCGCCGCAATTAGAGCGTCCCTACATTGAATCAATTTTAACTCTAAAAATAAACATACTCTGTCGATATAGAATAAAATCACAAAGCAATTTAGTTTCACGGTTACTTCAACTCAGATAATAACGGCTCTTTATTCATTTTATGAAACAGTGAAGGAAATGAGATAACACTTCTAAAGTTTAACAAGTTAAGACTCCCAACATAAAATAGCCACGATCCTGCCACGTTAATTTAATGAATATTTAATGAATGTTTAATGTTAACCAAGTGAATACGTATGCATAAAATATATTACGGCTCAAGAAAAACAAAAGGCGATTGTTTTCAACGTTTTAATAAAGAATATACCTTACCTCAATTTGCTTTAAGATTACGCATAAAAAGTTAATTCTCGAGCAATAAAAAGCATATCAATAACGTAAAAATAATAATTAACACCATGTTTTAAAACAAATATAACTCAAATTAAATTGAATAACTCTTCATTACTTTTATCTGCTTTTGCTTTGAGCGCTCATTTTTGTAAATAAATATGTTGTGATATTGTTAACTATCGAAAGTTAATAGTCTTAAGCAGGTGGTAATAATGTCTACAAATAATATTAGTGAGAGCTGTCGTCAGGTTGAGCGATGTCGTTGCTTTACCTCTTTTAATTATTTTTTGGCCTTAAATACACTTTTTTTCCTATTATCTCTATGTATTCTTTTCGTTTCGAAACCACTTTTGGCCGCAGTTAACCCCACCGCAATTTGTTTTGATAATCCAAATAAATACAACAATCCAACGCTTCATTTATGGAACTCAATACCGACTGGTTCCGTTAACAATACCAATTGGCCAGGCCACGAGATGTTTATTGAGGGCAGTTTTTATTGTTATGACCCAGGGGTTCCTATAGACGGTATTAACCTCATTTTTAGTAATGACGGTAATCCACAAACGCTTGATTTATTAATGAATAGCCCTAATAATTGTTGGCAAAGTGGGACTTGGAAATCGCTCGCTGATTGTGCACTAGCGGTCTCGAGCCCACTCCCTAACATTGCTCCGACTGCCAATGCAGGAGAAGATATTGAAGTAATTGAAGGCATTACATTCACACTTAGTGCCAGTGCATCATTTGATCCCGATGGTAATATTACAAACTACAATTGGAGTAATCAGTTAACGGGAATATCTCCTTTAGCTGTTTACAACACGCCGGGAAGTTATACGGTTACTTTAACCGTAACTGATAATCAAGGCGCAACCAGCAGTGATATAATAGTGGTCACCGTTATTCCCAAAAATACACAAACGGTCACCGCAACGAGTATTTGCTACGATAATACGGCTAATTATCAAACCCCCACTATTTACATGTGGGACTCGACACCTGCTGACACACTGGATAATTTTAACTGGCCAGGTGAAGCAATGACGCAAGTCGGCGAGTATGTCTGCTACGATCCAATGGTTGAATTAACTTCAATGAACGTTATTTTTAATAATGGCATTGGTAATGGCCAAACTAACGATTTAGCCATGATTACGCCCAATGCCTGTTATAAAAATAATGAATGGATGAGCTTAGCCTCATGTGGCATGTTGATAACTTCAAACGTCCATGCGGGCGGCGATCGCAGCGTCAATGTGAATACAAAAATAGCGTTAACAGTTGCTGAAAGTGCTGATTCATTGGGTAATATTGATAACGCAAGCTGGCAAAGTACAGCGTGGACTGGCACTTTAACAGGGGCAAGTGTCATTACGCCAACCCTAAGTACAACAGGGACATTCAATGTGACTGTTACCTTGGCTAATGGTAATCAAGACTCGTTTAACCTAACAGTCGTAAATGTCACGCAAGGTATGCCAGAAAGGCCTAAACTCTCAGCTCCCCTAAATTTCCCACTTATAGGAAATGTATCGTCTGGTAATTATAAGTACGAATTCGCTTTTCCTGCACTAAATGACGCCTTTAGCTCGCCGGTTATGGTGACCAATGACGGTCTAAATGACTTAATTTATGTGGTCGATAAGTCAGGTAAGGTATTTGTTTTCCCTAACAATTCAAACGTGACTAGCGCGCAAGTAAATACACTCATCGACATTAGTAGTGAGGTCCGCGATTATCACGAACAAGGTTTACTTGCGATTGCATTTCACCCTAATTTTGCAAGTAATCGTTTTGCTTATATTTATTATATAGAAGGTAATAGCGATACAGAAAGTGATAACGGCGCCTTTGGTGATGGCGTACTAGAGCGAATTACTTTAAATGATGCTAGTAATCCAACACAAGTAAGTGCTCGTGTTGAGGTATTACGCATACCGCAGCCTGGTCCTGATCATAAAGGCAGTATGATGCAATTTCACCCCGTAACAGGTGAATTTTATATGAGTATTGGCGATGGTGCATACGGTGATACAGCCATTACACCTACTCAACCCGATCCAAGAACCAATAATAGCTCACAACAAACCACTAATTTACGTGGCAGCTTTATTCGCCTTATTATGCGCGAAACACCTAACATCAAAGGATTGTATTACGATATCCCATCCGACAATCCATTTATAGATGATGCTAATGTGCGTGACGAAATCTGGTCATATGGTCACCGCAACCCTTGGCGATTTAGCTTTGACAGTGAAGCACCTTACTTACTGTGGCAAACCGAGGTTGGGCAAGCTGGATTTGAAGAAATCAATATTATTGAAGCGGGTGGTAACTATGGCTGGCCTATTTGTGAAGGGCTTAATCACAGAGGGAGTGATGGGGGAGATCCAAATAACACACGAACATGCAGTAATGATTTAATTGCACCTGTTGGTGGTTATGCACATGATACAGGATCAGTCTCTATTATTGGCGGATTCGTTTACCGTGGCACTGCATTCCCCGCGCTAAATGGGCGTTTCATATACGGTGATTATGTCAGTAAAAAGATTTGGTCTGCTGTTCAAGGCGACACAAACCAGCTAGTGAGCGATGCCTTTGCGGGTAATATTTCATCTTTTGGCACCGATATGAGTGGCGAGGCTATATTTGTCACTTCGCATGGCGCAGAGTACGGCGGATTATCAATTATTTACCGAATGGTTGACAGCGATACGCAAGCAGCTGTTATTCCTAATAAACTATCAAAAACGGGATTATTTGCCGATTTAATTCATCAATACCCGGTCCATGGCGTGATAGAATACGATGTAAACTCTGACGGTTGGTTCGACGGCTTAATAGCCCGTCATTTTGTTGCTATTCCTAATGAGAGTGTGGTCGAATTTAACCCTGATGATATTTGGAATTTACCCATTGGCAGCGTATTGGTTAAACACCTATCTTTGCCGACCCAGATAGAATCAACTGAAGACAGTACGACAAGATCGACCCCCTTTGAAACCTCTGTTTTATTTAAGCAAAATGCAGGCAACTGGGCATCGGCAAATTACCGCTGGAACGCACAAGGTACTGATGCCAATTTAGTCACACAAGCGTTTAACGAAACGGTTGAGCAATTTTATAATGGCTCACTGCGTAACATAATACGCCAAGTAAGATCAGGCGCTGAATGTACCTCATGCCATTTAGGTACTGGCAGTAAAGAACCGCTTGCAATAAGCACTGCGCAATTAAATCGTGATTTTAATTATCAAGGCGTGGTTGCTAATCAAATCAATCTTTTTAATCAACTCGCCTTGTTTGGTCCCCCTATTGCTAGCGCAGACAGCTTTACTGCGTACCCAGATCCACAAAATACGAGTGCTAACTTAGACAAAAGAGCGCGTGCTTATTTAGATACCAACTGTGCTCACTGTCATGATGGCAGCCTAATGGATTTAAATTACGATACGCCAGTTAACAAAATGGATATTATGAATGTTAAACGTTCCGATGTTTATCGCATGTTACCTTTTAACCATAGCGCTAGTTTATTACATATCTATCAAACAGACGATGCCAACCGCATGCCTAAAGGAAGCACATTAACGAATCCACTTGCAGCCCAACTAATTGCAGATTGGATAGACGGACAAAGTGCAACACAAACAGGCTTAATCGTAGCACTGGATGAGCCCATTGACGAAACTGCTATTGTACCAAACAGCCGCGTCACACTCTCCACATATGCAATGTACGATAATGGATTTGAAAGCATACCAACCAACCCTGTTACATGGTCATCAAGTAATACTGAGATACTTAACCCTTTAGGGAGTGAACCAATTGTCACCTCAACGGCCGGTAACGCAGGTAATACAACTGTTTGGGCTGACTATATGGGACAAATAGGAAGCATTGATATAACGGTGCTTGGTGCGCCAAATCAACCCACCAATTTTAGTGCCACTTCAACTGGGTCAAACTCAATCATCTTAACGTGGAATGATGTAGCAGATGACGAACAAAGCTACATCCTTAGTCGCTCAATTAATAACGCAGGCCCCTTTAGCCCAATAATAACATTAAGCCAAAACAGCAATGAATTTTTTGATAACGGCCTAACGAGCAACACAACCTATTATTATCAGCTAATTGCCAGTGGCACGAATACTGATAGTATCGCGGTGACCACGAATACAACCACAAAAAACGCCGATCCAATAGATCAAATTTCGATTATAAGTACACCCCTTCCAAACCTAATTGCGGGTGAAAGCCAGCAATTAGCAGCTGTAGCTTACACGAATGGCGAAAATGAAGGCATCACCTTAGCCGCAAACTGGTTAACCAGTGACGAATCTATTGTCAGTGTCAGCTCAACAGGGCTAATGACTGCGGGTAATACGGCAGGTACTGCCATTGTTACTGCAACCTATCAAACACAAACAGCGAGCGTAACAGTTGTTAACCAAGGTGCTGGGCAATATGTTTACTTTAATGTGCCAAGTAATTGGGATACACCAAGTGCTTATATTTGGTCTAATGAAAATGCGACATTAACAACTCGATCAGCAGATTGGCCGGGAAACGAGTTAAATACGTCTGCCAACTTATTTGGTGATACATGGCTGCGCTTAACACTCCCAGCCACATGGGCAAACAGTAATGGGAATATTAATATAATATTCAGCAATAACGGAGTAAATCAAACAGCTGATTTAACGGCTAATATTGCCAGCCCAATGTGGTACGACGATACATGGTTAACCGCCGCACCTACCAGTAATGGAGTTGAAACAGGGAGCCAAGTTCAGGTCGGTAATGGCACGGTTACTTTAAATAACAGTGCCAATTTATCAGGTAAGCTCTTTGCCACCGGTACAGTCGTCAATATCAATGCAGACGCCGCAGCCACTGGGCTTGAATTTTCTGGCTGGGAAGGTTCTGGTGTCGCTTACTTAGTCAACCCAAGTCAAGAGAATACACAATTAGTAGTGGGTGATGCATTGTCATACACCTTGTTAGCTGTATTTAATAGCGTAAGCGACCCTTATCTAACGGGACGTACGTTTTATAATAATCAAGGGTGCGCAGGTTGTCACGGCAGTGATGGCGCTCAAAATATCGGAGGAAAGTCCTTACTTAATGCTATTAATCGTTATGACTTAAACAGCTTAACGGCTTATATCGAAAACAATATGCCATTCGGTAATGCAGCAGCTTGTACTGGTGACTGTGCCACATCTACCGCGAGCTTAATTTTAGCCGAAGCTTACACGGCCCCAACTAACATATGTAATTCAACTGACTTAGATGACTTAATTCCTCAAAATCGCAGCTATCGTTTGCTATCGACTTTAGAATACAACAATTCAATTCGTGATTTATTCGCCTTGGAAAACAACGTAGATGTTACCTCTGGTCGTATCCCTGCGGATATTCCAGTAAACGGTTTCAAAACCAGTGCCAATACTTTATTTACCAATGATTACGCAAAAGGCTACGTTGTTGCAGCAGAAACAGCCGCTATGATGGTCGATAATATTTATAGTTTGACTTTAAATTGTAACGATATCAGCTGTTTTATTAATGACTTTGGAAAACGCGCATTTCGTCGTCCGTTAACGCCAACGGAATTAACCGACTTGACCTCGGTTTATAATGAGCATGGCAATATAGGCGTGTTGTCAGCAATACTATCAGCCCCAGCAATGTTATATCGCTCAGAAGTAGGCGAGAGCAATGGCGCTGGTTATTTTGAACTAACTGATTACGAAATCGCCACCTTGCTATCGTATACATACTGGGCAACAACACCAAGCCCCGAACTAATGGCAAAGGCTGATGCAGGCGAACTCAGTACCCCTACGCAAATTGCCGCAACACTTGGCAACATGCTACAAGATGCTCGTGCAGAAACAGCTTTCGAACGTTTTATTACAGGCTGGCTAGACCTAGACAAGGATATTAAAACGTCGACACTTAGCGACAGCTTAAAAGCAGATATGAAACAAGAGACCATTGAATTTGTGCGTCGTACTGTATTTGGTGGAGGGCAATATCGCGAATTACTCACAGCAGATTATAGCTTTATGACCCAGCAATTAGCAGAACATTATGGCTTGCAGTGGCCTGGTGGCGACCAATGGCAGCAAGTCAATTACAACGATGGCACTGGCGAAAGTAACGAGGTAGATGCAGGTAACAGTGAACGTCGAGGCATATTAGGCCATGCTGGGATTTTAACTTTGCAATCTGCATCAGAAAAAACGCATCCAGTGAAACGAGGACTATTTGTTCGCCGTAATCTCATGTGTCAAGACTTCCCACCGCCACCTATTGGGGCAGTATTAAAGCCACAAGACGACCCAAGTTTAACGGTACGAGAACGATTTGAAACCGCTCATTTACAAAATGATTGTCAGTCGTGCCACCAATACATTGACGGGATAGGGTTCGGATTTGAAAACTACAACGAGATCGGAGTTTATACCACAACCGAAACCACTGGCGATGGGCAAGTTAAATTTATTGACTCATCAGGTTACATTGGCAGTTTATTCTCAGCTGAAACTTTCCTATCAGCCAGCGAACCTGTAGTTCCCTATCAAGGCATTGATGAACTTGCTGAATTAATCGCGGACAGCGCGCACGGTAAATCGTGTTACGCACGTCAGTGGTATCGCTATACACGTGGTCAACGCGAAACCGGCGAGGACACCTGCACAGTACAAGTATTAGGCCAGCTATTTAAAGATGACCCAAACGCAACGTTACTCGATCTGATGATCCAGTTTACTCAAACCAAAAACTACACCTTACGCAAATAATGGAGCGGGCATCAAAATGAAGTTTTTAAAAAATAAAATGCAACGTCGTGATTTTCTCCGCATACTAGCCAAAGCGGGGCTTACCACAGCCTTTGCTAGCCAATTTGCGTTCGCACCTAAAGTCTTTGCTGCTGCCGGTGAAGCTAGACGCTTTATTATGGTATTTTACCCTAATGGGTGTGTCCGTGATAAATGGCATTCATATGATATTGGAGGATTAAGTGCCAGCAGTTTAGACACCAGCCCACTGAGTTCATTAAACAAGCATATAAACAACTTAGTTCCCATCAAAAATCTAACCTATGCAGGCCAAGGTGGTAGCTCAGGCCACCCAGAAGCGTGTCGTGGTATTTTTTCTGGTGGTGTAGATGGTGCCCCTTCATTTGACAGTGAAATAGGTAATGCACTGGGCGGTAACTTAACCAACAATCTACACGTTGGCTGTTGGTCAAGTAAGGCTAAAGGCTCCGAATACATGCCGTTTACCAATATTAATCGCAACAAAATTGACGTGCCCGATAATCCACAAATGATCTATGACAATCTACTCGCTGATGTTGTTAACAGTGATAATCAAGACGGCTTATCACCTGTCGACCTACGTCGTCAAAGAGTAATAGAGTCGCTTCACGAAAACCTTGATCTATTAAAAAACAACACTTTAAATATAAAACAGCAAGGTAAGCTACTCACACACGAAGCATCTCTTGACTACTATAAAAATGTATTAAATAGTTCACTCGACATTGGCGATGGCACTGGTTTTAGCCGCCCTAACGTAGGTATGAGCGGTATAAATGAGGAAGCTGAAGCCGTTGCTCGAGCACAAATGCGTAATATCGCAATGGCATTTCAAGCCAATGTAACACGTACTGCAGGTTTTCAATTTATGGGCGCACAAGATGAATCTTTGCAAATTAACTTTCCAAGTATTCGCCCTTATATGGGCGAATTTGGCAGTGGTGCACGACTTTACTGGAATGAAACCCGCTCGCATGTTAGTTCGCACAACGAGTCCAATTTATTTAATGCTCAAACGCGCTGGTATAATATAATGGTCAGTTACTTAATGGATCAACTCGCTGCTCGACCCGATACCGCTTATGGTGGAACCTTACTCGACAACACTTTAATACTAGTCATGTCAGAGGTGGGCGGCGGAAATCACCAGCAAGAAAACCCCGGAGTATACCTAGCAGGCGGTGCGGGTAATGCAATTAATAGAGGTATTGCAATTAATGCGAATAACGCAGGAATGTCGAATGTATATTTAAACATAGCAAACGCATTCGGCCTAGGTTGGAACCGATACGGTAATAGTTTTGGTGGTATCAATGGCCTGCTAGTTTAACTCTATACCATTGAATAAAAACATTTATAAATAAAGCTATGTGATTTAAATGCAATACGATTCATGTATTATTGAATCGTTAATATCACCAAACTCGTCATATAATAAAGTGTATAAATTCACTTTCGTTTACCCATATAGGGTTAACTTTTTATGCCTTTATTAGCCGTAATATTGCTTTATCTTAAAAAAGTAGATTTCCTGACCTATCTGTAGCAATTAAAATAAACGTCATACTAATTTACCACCAAACTTAATATAAAATTTAAGCGTCCTTATACCAATTCGCTTAATTAAGTGGTCTATTTTGAGGTAAGGCAATCATGTTGATAACAAGGAAAAATTTCGTTATTTAGTTGTCATTACTAATTGCTCCTGCATTGCTCTACTTTCTGCATCCATGCAGTCGTATATTAGAAATTTTTAACGCAGTTAGCGTCAGATTTAATTCCTCAAATTGATTAAGCATTATTACGGATTGGTATTACTTACCGTTATTGCTGAGGCCATCGACTCAGATATATGCAGCGTACGCTGCGGAAATGGAATACTCAGCCCAGCACTTTCAATAGCTTCTTTAACGCGCTTATTTAAATCCCACACGGTTTGCCAATAATCACCATTAACAGCCCACGCACGTAATTGAATGTTTACTGCGCTTTCGCCTATTGATGTCACCATTACTTTAGGGGCAGGCTCTGCGAGTAATCGGCTCTCTGATGCGGCTAATTCTTTAAGTACATTTAAGCCAACGTCAATAGAGTCGGCATACGAAATACCCACCACTATATCCATTCGTCTTTTGCCATTACGGGTAAAGTTTTTAATATTTCCACCCCATACTTTGCCGTTAGGGGATGCAATATAAAGGCCGTCGGTGGTTTTAAAAATAGTGGTAAATAGGTTTATTTCACTCACAGTACCAAGCGTGCCACTGGCATCAACAAAGTCGCCTATTTTAAAAGGTCTGAGTATTAGCAGCATAATACCCGCAGCAATATTGCTCAGCGTATTTTTAAGGGCTAAACCAATCGCTAAACCAGCAGCACCCATTAGCGCAATTAAACTGGCCGTGTTTACGCCAAAAATATCTAAAATAAATAGCCCGCCAATTATATAAACTAAATAACCAGCAATACTCGATAAAAGAGGAAGCAGCGTACTATCCACTTTTTTTAATGGCGATTTAGCGTTTTTAATCGCTTTTTTAACCGAGCGTGCAATTAAGGCACTCGCAATTAAAATCACCAACGCTAAAATCACTTTGTACCCTAAAGTGATGATTGTTTCTGAATGGCTTTGCCAAAACGCTAAAAGTTTATCTTTCATGTTTGTTCCGATAAATGTTGCTGACACTCAGCAAAATAATGGTTAAATCTAATAAAAATCGACTTCAAAAGAAGTGGCGCGAGTATATAGAATAAAAAATTTAAACCTATCTTTTTTAATCACTTATTTCAATTTTAATAAACGGCCTAAAAACCATGGTTATTAGAATATAAAACACCGCCATTTATGGCTAATTTATAGCGACTATTCAATGTAGGTTAATCGTTTATTGGTATGGTGACTTTAAGTTTTTAACGTTCATTAAAGAGGTTATCTATGGCAAAAGAAAAAATAGTACTCATAACCGGCGCTTCAAGTGGCATTGGTGAAGCAACCGCAAAAACCCTTGTAAATAATGGTCATAAAGTAATACTTACCGCTAGACGCGAAGATAAGTTAACTAAGTTAGTAAAGTCGTTAGGCTCAAATAATGCGCTGGGCGTAGCCGCAGATGCTACAGACTTTACCGCACTTGAAAACGTAGTTGCCAAAGGCATTGAAAAGTTTGGCCGATTAGATGTAGCCTTTGCTAACGCAGGCATGGGCGTTTCAACCGCAGGCACCGAAAAAGGTGACCCAGATGAATGGTCAGCGATGATCGACATAAACATTAAAGCGCTGCTGTGGACTGCAAAACTAACACTGCCGCATTTACGCCAAAACAAAGGTCACTTTATATTAACCAGCTCTGCCGCTGGCCGTAAGCCAATTGGCGGCTCTATTTACGGTGCAACTAAATGGTTTGCTTATGGCTTTGGACAAAACTTAGCTGAGGAAATGAGCGAGTGGAACGGCCGCTGCACAACCATAGCACCAGGCATGGTAAACACCCCGTTTTTTGATGACGCTAAACCCGACAAACTCGACCCGCAAGATGTAGCCGACGCCGTACTGTTTGCTATTGAAGCAAACCAGCGCAACAGCGTGCGCGAGATTTATTTAATGCCGACTAATTAACGTTGGCTGGGGAGTTTGACTGTCAGGTTTAATGCTAATGGTGTTAAACCTGATGGTTATTAGTCCTTAGTTTGGGTTAGATGTTAGTAGGTAAGAATGAATTAAAGGTATTAGGCATTTAAAGTCTTATTAATTGCCAATGCTGCCCTTAAACCATATGTAAGCAAAATATAGAACAACGGCAATATATCCAAAAGAAATAACTAGGTTTACTTTCCAAAGGTTTAGCCAAAAATTGCCTCTGAAATAACTGCGTTCTCTTACTTTATGGTTGAACAATGCTACTGAAGAGGGCACTAATATTAACGCAGACCAACCAAGTATAGGTAACACCATAAACATAATGCCTATGCCTGTTCCTCCTGCTGAAGCGTCGGATGCTTCACCATCAATTGGGGCTAGCATCACGTAGCCTAAAATAAACCCAACAATCGCAAGTATAAAACCTAAAAGCTGAAATGTTCTCATTATTATCCTAGGGTCTGTTGATCTTTACGGATTAAAATTTGTTCAAATTAGGGGCTATTTAATCGCGGCGCGAGGTTTGTAACCTAGTGGGCTAAGTAAGAA
>NZ_JJNY01000046.1:0-4591 GCF_000690035.1 Pseudoalteromonas sp. S3431 | reverse complement strand
CGGCGCGAGGTTTGTAACCTAGTGGGCTCGGTAACTGCTCCTGCGTTACTCTACTGGCTTACATCCATGTAAGAATAAGTAAAAACCGAGCAAAGCTTCCGCGTCCTGCTCACGCCCCTTACCTACATCCATGCAGGCAACAAAGAATAAATAGCCCCTAGGAAGAACCCTTTGGGCAGCGCCTGTTTGGTCTTAATGCTACGTTATCGCCCATTTATGGGGAATAGCCACACTGCATAGGCTCTACCTTGCCTAAATACCAAACAGAATGCTGCAAATTTAACCTTGAAAGAACAACATACCCTAATTAAGTGATCTACTTTGAGGTGAGAAAACCGTGTTGATAACAAGGCAAAAATTTCGTTATTTAGTTGTCCTATATCAGAAATTTTTAACACAGTTAGCGTCAGATTTAATCCCCCAAATTGATTAAGTATTATTGCGGATTGGTATTACTCACCGTATTAAAAATGATTCATAGTCGACTGTATGGATGTAGGGGATAAAGTAAGGCACGAAGCAATTAGTGATAACAACTATATGTCATACTTCACCTTGTTATTGCGCAATTATCTTATCGTTAAATAAACCCATATAAGCAGATTGGCGTAATCCGAGTTGCTATAAATTGTTTTTAAATAAAAAAAGGCCAAGCTTTTCAGCTTGACCTTTGCTCTCAGGGAGTTGTTTCAATAAATTATGGCTGATATTGTCCGGTAAGAGTTAAGCCAGAGAATGTGCTGTAAGCGTTAACGCTTAAATGCCATGTTCCTGCTTGTGGGCTTGAGAATGTACATGTTTCAGCGTTACCATTTTTATATGGACGGCAGTCGTAACTTGATGCTGTTGGTTGGCTACCAAATTTAACAAATAAGTCAGCATCGCCAGTCCCACCTGATGTTGTTACGGTAAATGTAGACATACCGGCAGGTACATCTAGGGTGTAATGTTTCCATTGACCAGCATTAGCACTTACATCACTTACGGAGCCACCACCGGCTGCAGGTGGTGTTGTTGTCGTACCGCCACTTGCTGCAGCAACAGCGGCTGCTGCATCTACAATACCAGTACCACAGTTATTACATGAAGCTGGGAATGAACGCGTTGTCGATTTTAGAATATTTTCTATTTCATCAGGCGTAGCATTTGGTTTAGCTTGCTTAATAAGTGCTGCAACACCAGCAACATGAGGAGCTGCCATAGATGTACCTTGTGAAAAACCGTAGCTATCACTTGAAGGTGTTGACGAGCCTGTATTATAAGTTGATAGAACGCCTTCAGAGTCGTTTGCAAAACTTTGTGCGCCGCCAGGTGCTGCAACATCAATATTGCTACCGTAGTTTGAGTAATAAGCGCGACCGCCGTTGCGCCCAACCGATGCTACGTTTACTACACCGCTACAGTTACCTGGATTGTAGTTTGCTGAGTTGTCGTTATCGTTACCAGCTGCAATAACCACAACAGTGCCATTGCTACGTGCTGTGTTAATCGCATTTTGCGTTGTAGAACTACATGAACCGCTGCCACCTAAACTCATGTTAATTACATCTGCAGGGTTTGAGTTTGCAGGAACGCCTGAAACACTTCCACCTGATGCCCAAATAATGCCGTCAGCAATGTCAGATGTTAAACCACCACACTTACCAAGCACACGAACAGGAACTACTTTTGCATTATAAGCAACGCCAGCAACACCTTCACCATTATTAGTGACAGCAGCAACTGTGCCGGCAACATGCGTACCATGCCAGCTAGAGTTTTGTGCACCGTTTGAACCACATTCATTTGCTGCAACCGCATCGCCAGGATCGCGAGCATCGCTATCACGACCACCGCCATCATTTGCTACCGACAAGTTAGAAATCATATCGTAACCAGGGAGAATATTTGCATTCAAATCAGCATGAGGGCGGTAGCCTGTATCAAGCACCGCGACCACTACGCCGCTACCTGTTGCTGTATCCCATGCTGCTGGCAAGTTTAGACCACCCGCTTGCTCGTAGTAATGCCATTGATCATCAAAGCGAGGATCATTAGGTGTCGAAAAAGGTTGCAACATTTGATCGACTTCAATGTATTCAACATTGCCAGAAGCAATAACGTCTTGCATAAACTCTTGCGCTTCGGCTGCATTTAGCTTCTTGTCTGCACGCATAACATGGTGATTATTAAGTGCCATTGCACGTACATATTTACCTTTTACCTTCCCTTTTTTAGACGAAAAGTTTTTAACAAAACGTTGAGCGCGTTGTTTCATATTTGATGAGTTAGCGCTCGCTGTTGAAAAAGTGGCTATTTCATTATTGTTATTTTTATATTTAATAATGAATTGGGTTTCAAAACCGCTTTGGATTTGTAGTTTTGCTGTGGTTTCAGCCATTGAAGGAGCAATTGCTTGAGCTGGATTTGCCATACTTGATGTTGCTGAAAAAAGCGTACTTACAGTTAAAGCTATAGCGCACTTTTGAAAAGTTTTTCTTGTTGTCATAATTTTTCCTAGATTTTATTAGTAATTTCGTGATTAATGCTCACGATGTAGGAACAAAGGTAAAGTATTTGTTAATAAAGTTAAAGTATTAATTTCGTTTTATGTATTTTGTTTGGTTATAACTAAGAACTTTAATGATTTTTTAATACTTTTGTCGTTGTTTTTAAAGTGTTTCGTGCTTTTTATGATTTGTTAATATTATTGGTTGTTTTTCTGGTTTATTTTGTTGCGTTATTATTGATAATGATTGCGCGCTGTTTGTTGTTAAACTTTGCTATAATCGAAAAAAATTTTAACGAGATAAATAAATGACCCAAGTAGATGTAATAGTAATAGGTGCGGGAGCTGCAGGATTAATGTGTGCAGCGCAAGCTGGATACCGTGGCCGAAGCGTTACAGTACTTGATATGGGCAAAAAACCAGGTCGTAAAATTTTAATAAGTGGTGGTGGGCGTTGTAATTTTACAAATGAAAACGCAACCCCTGATAACTACTTATGCGCAAATGCTCATTTTGTTAAATCATGTTTAAGTCGCTATACACAGCATGACTTTATTGAGCTGGTGGACAGGCACGGATTAGCGTATCACCATAAAACACTAGGTCAGCTTTTTTGCGATAACAATGCACAAGACATTGTTGATATTTTACTGACCGAATGTGAGTGGGCAGGGGTAAATATAAAACTACGCAATGAAGTGATCAGCGTATCAAAAACCGAAATCGGCTATAGCGTTACGACAGAGCAAGAAACATTAAGCTGTGAGTCGCTAGTTATAGCATCAGGTGGCTTAACTATGCCAAAACTAGGGGCTACACCAATAGGTTATAAAATTGCAGAGCAGTTTGGCTTAAGCGTGTTACCAACTATGGCTGCACTTGTGCCGTTTACTTTGCATCAGCATGATAAAGAGCGTTTTGAAGGGCTCTCGGGAATTAGTATTCCATGTGAAGTTTCAAGCGAAGACGGCACCGTATTTAAAGAAAATATCCTCTTTACTCACCGAGGGTTATCGGGCCCAGCAATATTGCAAATAAGCTCATTTTGGCGAGCAGGGCAGGCTGTAACTATAAACCTATTACCCGAAATTGATTTAAGGCAGCAACTTGCTGATTGGCGAGAAACGCAAGCCCAAAAGTCGTTAAAAAATAGCCTTGCGACTATTTTACCTAAACGCTTTATAGAAATACTGCACGAAAGCAAAGCGATACCAGATTGTAATATTAATCAGCTTACCCATGCTCAAATAGATGAGTTAGTAAATTATATTCACGCTTGGCAAATTAAACCCAATGGCACAGAAGGCTATAGAACAGCAGAAGTAACATTGGGCGGTGTAGATACCGACGAGTTGAGCTCAAAAACCTTTGAAGCTAAAAAAGCCAAAGGCCTATACTTTATAGGCGAAGTAACCGATGTAACGGGTTGGTTAGGGGGCTACAATTTTCAGTATGCGTGGAGCTGTGGATTTGCTTGTGGGCAGTACGCTTAGGTATTATTCTATTTAGATCTAATAGTTTTATGTAGTCAGGATTACCTTGGCGAGAAAAGCTTGAGAAAATAGCTAATACTGAATTAATTAAAAAAGAACAAGAAATAGTTAATCGAACACAAAAACGATCTGCTTTTGTTCAATATTTTAAAAATGCGAACGAAACTGTAAAAATGCAAATTCTGTGTAAAAAATTAGGTCTTAGGCAACCTGAACAACTTTCAAAGTACGTCTATTGCTGGAACTCGTCTTGGGATGTATGGCGTACCGTTGTGTGGGTTTATAAAATTCATGGCAATAAAGGTTACATAATTGATGTAAACGATATCGCGAGTGATCCTTGGCTGGAATCTCTGTTGGGTTTCTCAATAGATCATGAAGCTTATGAATCCCGTAGAAAAATGGTTGGCTTTTGGCTAAAAAACTATTCGAGTTAGGCTATTTAAAAAGAGTTGGGTGGACTAAATATGAAGTGGAAAGTAGCCAGTTGAAAAGCTTTTTGCCTTGGACCTATATAAAGTAACTATGAAATTCGGTACCTAGTTATGTAAGACAGTTAATAAGTTAAGTGATATTGTAGAAATTGTTTTGGTAATCCCCCCATTTTTAA